>JAQTNJ010000026.1 GCA_028713955.1 Syntrophorhabdaceae bacterium | reverse complement strand
GTAGCAGTAGACTTTGTTTAATTTCTTAAGAACGTCCCCTCCGCCCTGGTGGAGTACTCATGTTCACCAAAATCATAAAAATAGACAAATATGCTGTTTTTAATAATTTTGATTGGAATGCGACAGTCCGTGACAAGGAGAATAATGTAGTTGAATTCAAAAACATAAACATAATTTACGGCCGCAATTATTCCGGCAAGACAACCATATCCCGCATATTTCGTTCCCTTGAAAAAGGTGAGCTGAACGAAAAGTACCCGAACGCCACTTTTGAACTCGAACACACCGGTGCGGACCGAATGTGCCATTTAGATGTTGCGAATTGTTCATATGCCATTCGGGTGTATAATAGGGATTATATCGGTGAGAATTTAAGATTACTGACTGATGAAGACGGCACGATAAAGCCTTTTGCGATACTTGGCGAATCCAACGTTGCAATTGAAAATGAGATTGCCGAAAAAGAAAAAATATTAGGAAGCGAAACAGAAGAAACTGGTCTTAAGTTCGAGTTGAAAAACAAAACAGATGCTTATGTAATAAAAAAGTCTGAAAAGGACTCGGCCGAATCGGCTCTTGATAATAAGCTCCGAATCAAAGCGAACCAAAGCATAAAGACAAATCCGATATACAATGACGTCAATTATACCATAACCAAGATCAAAGCCGACATTGAAAGGATAGTCAGAAATAAAATTCAATTGTTAGAACAGGACGAAGTTGAATCTAGAAAAAAACTCCTAAAAGAGGAGAGCAAGGACAATATTTCACCAATATCCAAATTCAACGCCTCCTTCATCTCACTGTATGAAAAAGCCGAACAGCTCCTTGCCATGGAGATCAAACCGACTAAATCAATCCAAGAACTGTTAAACAACCATCTATTACAAGAATGGGTCCGGGATGGTATTGAGCACCACAAAAACAAAAGGACCAAATGCGCATTTTGTGGCGCCGTTCTTCCTGAAGACCTATGGGACAAACTAGATGCTCACTTCAGTAAGGAATCGGAAATCCTTCGTCAAAATATCAAATCCCTTATCGTGGCTATAAATGAAGAGAAAGAAGCCACCAAAAACATCACCTCTATCAAAGAGGAAGACTTCTACTCCACCTATCAAACAAAATTAAAATCACAAAACAAGATCCTAGGAAAAGAGATAAAAAAGTATTTAGATATTTTGGACAGCTTGATTGCAGACGTGGAGGATAGGATAAAAAATATTTTCCAAACAAAGAAAATAGTGCTCCTTACCGACAATTCCTCTTCAATTAATGAGTGCATAGATGAAATAAATAAATTGATAGATAAGCATAATGAAAAATCAACATCCCTGATCGATGACCAGAGAAAGGCTAGGGAAGAGTTGCGCTTAAATGAGGTTGGCACGTTTATAAGGGATATCGATCACGCTAGCGAACAAAATAAAATCAGCAAACTAGCTGATGAAGAAGCTGCCAAGCTAAAGGATAAAGGAGAAACAGCCGATAAAATCAAAGAACTAGAGAAAAAGATCACTGAACTTAAAGCAAGTATGAAGGATGAAAGCCAAGGCGCCGAAAAGGTCAACAAATATCTGAATCATTATTTCGGACACAAGGGCCTTCGCTTGGCCGCCGTTGAAGGTGAGGATGAAGTCGGTGTAACCTTCAAGATTTTACGAGGTGAGGAGGAAGCTCATAACCTCAGTGAGGGTGAATGCAGTTTGGTAGCCTTTTGCTATTTTATAGCACGGCTTGAGGATATCGAAACAAAAAACAAAGAGCTGATAATTTGGATTGATGATCCGGTCTCGAGCCTTGATTACAACCACATATTTTTTATTTTCAGTTTGATAGAAAGCGTATTGGCAAGACCATACAAAAAGGATGATGGATCAAATGGATACCATTACAAGCAGCTGTTTATTTCGACTCATAATCTGGATTTCTTGAAATACCTAAAACGTCTTTCCAGGGCTCGTAAGAAGGAAGAATCGCGATATTTTCTAATTGATAAAATTAGCGAAAAAGAAAGCAAAATTCGAGTAATGCCCGATTATTTGAAAAACTATATCACGGAATTCAATTATCTATTTCATCAGATTTACAAATGCACTCAAGTTGAAAATGCTAATGAAGAGCACGAATGTTTTTATAATTTTGGGAATAATCTACGAAAATTTTTAGAAGCATACCTGTTTTATAAATATCCTGTCCAACAGGATATAAAAGAAAAACTAAGCCTGTTTTTTAAGGAGGATCAGGCCGCTATTGATTTAACCAACAGAATGGATAATGAACTATCTCATTTAGAAGAAATATTTGACCGGAGTATGCGGCCTGTAGAAATTCCTGAAATTCCTAAACTAGCCAATTATGTTCTAGATAAAATGCAAGAAAAAGATCGTGCTCAATACGATGCATTATTGAAAAGCATTGGCGAACTTTAGATAGGTTAACCAGTTACTGGTGTGGACGCAAAAAGTCGCGCCACATAGTTCAAACGTTCTGCCAAGGAGAACTGATACAATGAAAAAGAAGTTGCAGGTATTCATCTCATCAACTTACTCAGACCTGAAAGCCGAAAGACAATCCGCCGTAGATGCTGTTCTGAAGGCTGGGCATATTCCTGCTGGAATGGAACTCTTCGCAGCTGGGAATGTATACAGGTAGGGACGTAGTTGACTATCGTGACTAACTCTTCTTTTGTCGGTATGCAAAAAAAGAGAGGGCACCATATTGAGAAAATAGTGATAAGTCAAGATCGTCAACTACGTCCCTCGTGGTCGTGGCTCATATTATTTCATGTGGTGCAGTTGCAAGTGGAATGCACCTTGTTCTATCCATAATAATAGGGTAATCGTGAAACTATTTGATATCATAATGAAATTAATGGGATTCATTGGACTAACTCCAACAGAATCCATTCGAAATTATTTTTTTTATCCTCTTTGGAAAAGCTTATTGTTCCTTACTAATCACAAGATAGAATTGCTGATAGTATTTCTTTGCGTTGTTCATATATTGTTGTATGTATACTGGAGAATAAATAAATATCCATCTTTTAAGGTGGTCGCCGTTTGGGTATTGGTATTCATAGCTTTGATAGTGAGAATTTATTTCTTCAATCCTTTGACTCACTTCAACTTAAAGAAGGATGAAATAAATGTGGTGATTTTTCCATTATTTAATGTAGATGCTGAAACTTTCCTTGTAAGCGATGAGTATTCAGCTTATTTTCAGGAGACAATGCATAGGTTATTGATTGAGAATGGTCCTTCAATGCCATATCCTGTAAAAGTAAATTTTGTTAATTTCCCCCAGGAGTCTATCCCGCTATTTCTATATAAGCCGAATACCTTACATTGGTTTTTTGATAGGGTGGATAATTCTACCTTCATAGTGTGGGGATATAGACTAAAAGATAATTTTGAGAAAATTGAATTATTTATCCAGCCTTTGTTCACTGCGTATTTTGGGTATGAACAGGAGAAAGAGGAGGATAAATTTAGGAGGGACTTCAGCAGCAATGTTAGCTTATTATTCAATGAACTTAAATCGATTCCTTTCGAGGACAGAATGAATTTCTTTTCGCTGTTGATCTCTTCTGTACTTGACCAAAGTTTAAATACTATCTTGGTAGAGAATGGTGAATATGAAACAGCTCAGAAACAAATAAATTCATCTCTTAGTAAAATCGACAATGCTTTCAATAGAATTATAGAATTATTGCCTACAAGTAGATATGAGTCAGTTAACGCCTATTATGCTCGATTTAGGGGAATATTCCTCGACTTTAAGACACGTATAAAAGAAATTGGTTCAAATGTAAATTATCTTAAAGAGTTCGATTTATTGATGAAAAATCTTTATGCGCCATTCAAGAGTGAACAGCAATATTTTACATGGTTATCAAAACAGGAAGGTGTATACAGCTTTTCACGAGTAACTTTTTTAGTAAATAAAATTGTGTTTGATTCTTCATTTGAGAGATTTATTTGCTACTTGAACTTGATAAAGATCGATCACGCTAACATGAGAGCATCTGAGGTAAAAAAGATGTTTAATAAATTAAGAGCAAAACACGGAAATCAGGTTATAATTGACTTCTATGAAGCATTCTATTTCCTTTGTAGATATGAACAAAAAAATTATATTAAAAGCCTGCTAAGCAGACAGAAAGCAAAAATTAATAGATACAATAAAGATTTAGTCCTTAGACATGAGGAATTTTTTGAGTTACTTAAGGATGCGGAAGGGATTTGGAGAGATGGGCGAGATAATTGATGTATAACAATCCGTTCCACGGGATGGGTGGGGAACTGCCCTGCTTCCCTGAGAGTTCAGGCATTATACTCTATTTTCTTCCGTACTCTGCAACTTTCTGTTGTGCGTTCCATACTCGATAAGTAGATACCGTTCTCCCTGTCAAGCGCAATGTGGTCTATAGTTCGGGTCAAATGGCTTCCCCGATTTCAGGATACCAAAGATGAGGTGTATCAGCTTACGCATGATAGCGCACACAATGACTTTGCCATTCTTTCCCTTTTCCTTTAAACGATCGTAGAAGGTCTGGATGATTGGGTTACACTGAATTGATACCAATGCAGGCATGTAGAGGGCCTTCCGTAATCGAGCATGACCTATCTTGGAGAGTCTGGCCTTGCCCTTGATGGAACTGCCTGAGATAAACTCCCTTGGGGCAAGTCCTATGAACGCCACTACCTTCTCGACCCGGTCACACGTCTCAAACAGGCTATGTAGTAGGGGGGGGACGTCCATAAAATTATAAAATTCTCTGAGCATCGGACGAAGGGGTTAGGCACAGAGACAATGAAACCATAGACGGGCAGAAAGTGAGAAGGACAGAGAGATAAAACTCCATAAATGATAGTAGGGCATCGGTGCCGGGGTATCCTGTAGCAAACCGTCGTGAGGCGAGGAAGCTCGGTCTTTTGCGAAGCAAAAGTTCCGAAGCTTAAACGCGAGCGAATGTAAGCCGCTTTAATACCGATTTGTATTCAAATATAGAGCGAGGCGACGAGGAGGAGGCGACGGAGGCGTACAAATTGTACGTCGAGTCAATGACGACGACGGCAACGAAGCTATATGCATGAAGGCAATTCGGTATTGAGCGGAATGTGCGTATTTGCGGGAATAATTCCGACGCCGATGCTCATCCTTACTATTCACTGTTTTTATTGTTTTTTTTGGTTTTTTTGTCTCTTGCTATTCACTATTCACCATTCACTATCCACCGCCTTTATCACTATTCACTATCGACTATTCACTGATTTTATGCTATCGACTATTCACCGCCTTAGTTTATAATCTTTCCGTGAAAGTACTTCTGATACAGCCGCCTATTGAGGATTTTTATGACACGTCTATACGGACGTATCCGCTTGCGCTAGCCTACCTTGCGGCGGCGATCAGGGACATATGCGACGTCTCGATTATCGATCTGCGGAGCAACAGAAGGCCGAAGGTCATTAACAGCCATCCGTTTCCTGAATTGCAGGACTACTACCGGGACACACATTATTCTCCCTTCTCGCTCTTCCGCCGGTACTACCGTTTCGGCGCAGATAGAAAGGAGATTGAGGCGACGATCAGGCAGCACGCGCCTGATGTCGTTGCCATTACCTCCTCATACACGACTTATTCCCTCGAAGCCCTTGAGGTAGCGAAGATAACAAAGCAGGTCAGCAATGACATCATAACTGTCATGGGCGGCACGCACCCCACGCTCTTTCCGCATCACCTGTTGCAGAGCCCTTATGTAGACTACGTCATACGGGGGGAGGGCGAGACGCCCCTTGCCGCCCTTGTCAACATGATACGGTCAGGCACGGGAAAGGCCGTCATCGATATACTGGGGGTTTCTTCGAAGCACAACGGCGATCATTTCATATCGGACATAGCGATCGAAAGGGACATCGACCGCATCCCCGCGAGGGATCTGCTGAACCCTGGCGATTACCGGATAGGCGGAAAGAACTATACCTTCTTTCTCACGTCGCGGGGCTGCCCTTTCCGCTGTACCTTCTGCGGCAAGCCCCCTGTCCCGTACAGGAAAAGGGCAATGGGAAGCATAGAGCGGGAGATATCATCCTGTATTGACTACGGGATCAGGGCTATCGATTTCGAGGATGATATGCTGAACCTCGACCTTGCCTTTTTCAATACGGTCCTTTCCCTCCTCAACGGAAAAGGGATGACCCTCTCCGCGATGAACGGCATCTACGCGGAGACGATGGACATGAGGACGCTGGAGAATATGTGGGACGCAGGTTTCCGGCGCTTGAACTTCTCTCTTGTCGATATATCCGGGTCTATCATAGAGCAACAGAAACGGGCGGTGCCGGCAAACTTCCTCACGCTGCTGCCGTTCCTGGAAGCGTCCAGTTTTGACGTGGAGATCCATTTTATCATAGGGCTGCCGGACCAGAGACCGGAAGATATTACGGAGACTATCCTTTTTCTCATGGGGAAGAGGGCGCTGCTCGGTCCGAGCATCTTTTACCTTGCGCCGGGAAGCCGCATATTCGATGAGGTATCGGGCAGTTTCCGGCAAGGAGATATAAAAACACTGCGATCGAGTTATATGGCGCTCGTCAACCCCTTTCTCCCGCGTGATGCCATCTTCACATTCATGAAGCTTGTCAGGTTCATCAATGTCGTGAAACAGCTCCTCGACAGGGATCCCGGCCTGCGGAGGCTGAGCGACCTCCTCGAAGTGCAGTGTGGGAGGAACGGACACGACGACATTGTCATGAGGACCCTCCTCATTGAAAAGAGGTTTATTGCCTACGACCGGAGAACAAAAGACTACGTTGATGAACCGCAGGACAGAGAGCTGATCGCCCTGTTTTTCAAAAAGATCTCCGGGGCCGCGATCAAAGGATTCAAAACGGGCAATTCCCTCATTGTAAATCTATAAGGCAGCGGAGAGCGGAAGATGAGAGAATGGGAAGATGAGGGGATGAGAAGGTGAGAAGAGCAGATACTCGTCGCTGGATACCGGTTAAAACCTCGTAGACGCAAGGGGAGAACAACCGTAATTCGTAATTCGTGAGACATAAGTGGAAAAGCACAAGGTGCGAGGGGTGAAGTGAAGTAGTGATCTCAAAAGATGGGATTGCCGCGCCCTGCGGGCTCGCAATGACAAAACGCCGCGCTCCGCTCGCAATGACGCATTTACCTTGCATTGGGTTCACCCATTCACGAATTACGGGTTCTCTCACCTTTCACAGGGTTCACCCATTCACGAATTACGATTCACGAATTACGAGGACTTTCACTATCGACCAAATAGACCAGATAGACCAAATAGACTAAATAGACCAGACAGACCAAATAGACCAGACAGACCAAATCTGTTGCTGCCGGCTATCTACTATTCACTGCTTAAATCCTTGAAAGCCCCCGTGTTTTCTGGTATTGTATGTGGGCATTAGACGGCTATCCAATACGGAGAAAAACCAAATATAATGAAGAGTTTTTTCGGTTTCACCCTTCCCGAGCTTGAAAAGGCGATAGGCGCATCGGGCAAAGAAAAATACAGGGCAAGGCAGCTCTACAGGTGGGTCTATAACCAGGGCATCCTGGACTTCGACGAGATGACCAATATACCCAAGAGCCTCCGTAAAATTTTCAAGGATACCTTTTCTACCGATCTGCTCCAGGTGAAGGAGGCGCTCGTATCGAAGGACGGCTCCAAGAAATTTGCATTTTCTGCTGAGGACGGACATATCATAGAAAGCGTTCTCATACCTGAAAAAGACAGGAACACCCTCTGCGTATCAACCCAGGTCGGGTGCCGGATGGGATGCAGGTTTTGTGTCACCGGCAGGATGGGTTTCAAGAGAAATCTTGATGTGCACGAGATCGTAGGTCAGGTCGTGGCAGTGAAAGAAGACCTGAAAAAAGGCTCCGGTGAAAGGATAACGAACATCGTTCTCATGGGTATGGGGGAACCCGTCGATAATCTGGACAATGTGATGCCTGCCCTTGATATCATAAAGAATACCCTCGGTCTTGATTTTTCATACAGGAGGATCACCATCTCTTCTGTCGGTCTTGTTGAAGGTCTGAAGACGCTGGAGCCGAAGACGGCCGTCATTGCCATCTCCCTCAATGCGGCGGATGATGGAACGCGGACATCGATCATGCCCATCAACAGACTGTATTCCATTGGAAAGATCATCCAGTTCGTGAAGGCATTCAAACTACCGAACAGGACAAGGATTACCTTCGAATACGTCTTGTTAAGAGGTGTCAATGATTCGCTTGACGATGCGAAAAGGCTTGCTGAACTTTTAAAAGGTGTAAAGTGTAAGATCAACCTTATCCCCTATAACGAGTCACCATACCTGGAATTTAAAACACCGGAACCTGCATCAATAAAAAGATTCCACTCATATCTTCTCGATCGGTATTTTACGACGATCATACGGGATTCAAGGGGCCAGGACATATGCGGGGGATGCGGACAGTTGGGGATGAGGTACCTGTAAATACAGAAGGTGAGAGGATGAGAGGAGCAGAAGAGAAGGAGGACAAAGGCAATGGGTGTTCTACCGGTTTATACGGACTCTTTTTTTTGTGGATTCGAGAGAAAAGATGGCCTGCAACTGAAAATGATGTACGATAAGGGTGTCGTGTACTGCGATGTGAATATCGATAACCGTTTCGAAGGGTACACAGACGTTTTACACGGAGGCATGATCTTCGGCATCCTTGATGTTATCCTCTGGTATGCCATCTTTATGGAAACAAAGAAGATCTGCATGACACGGCATACGGAGATGGATTTTCTGAAACCTGTCATGTGTAATACACCTTATATCGCGAAGGGGAAATTTCTCAGCATCAAGAAACGGGATGTTCTTGCAACGGCATGGATGGAGGATCAAAATGGTGAAATATTCGCCAGGGTCAACGCCATATTCAGGGAGGCAAAAAACATCTCTGTTGAAAGTTTCATCGGTAAATATGATTTCAGCCGCACATCACCAGAGATCAAAAGGCATTTCTACTCACTAATCCCGTGAATCGTAAAGCGTGAGTCGTAAGGGGAAGAACCGAGGGACGTCCGCTCCGCTTAAGACGAAGGACGAAAGGAAAGACGGTTCGTGGCTGATAGCAAACCCTGTGTCATTGCGAGCGGAGCGCGGCAATCTCATTCAATAGATTTTACCCCCTTGGATCGCCACGTCGCTTTGCTCCTCGCGATGACGATAAAAAAAAGAATTCCTCGCGATGACAATAAAAAAAAGAATTCCTCGCGATGACGATAAAAAAAGAATTCCTCGCGATGACGATACCAGAAACCTTGTTCCTCGTATCTTGCTTCTTGCAATGTATCAAACCAGCATCGAGTGACGAGTATCTGCTCTTCCCATCCCCCCATCTTCCCATCCTCTCATCCTCCCATTTCTGCTCTCCGCTGCCTCCTTCATTGACAAACGACACATGGGTGCTATTATTAAAATAGGAGGATAGGTAATAATTAAAAGATGATCGGCAATGTTGCAAGATTTACCATGAAAGGAGGGGTGTGATATGCTTATGCCAACAAAGATCCTTGTGCCCACCGATTTTTCAGGATATTCCGATAAAGCATTACAGCAAGCGCTGGATATTGCCGTCGAGTACAAGGCAAAAGTGTATGCCTTACACGTTGTCCACGAGAGGATCCAAAGGGCTTTGACAGATGACTATTCTGACATTACCATTACCCCCAGGGTGTTGCAGAAATACGAGAAATCATTGGTCAAAGAGGCAAAAAACAAGCTCAGGAAGCAGATCGGCAAATTTCCGCAGAGCAAGGAAGTGGAGGTGATCTCCGAAGTGACAAACGGTATTCCTGCCGAAGAGATACTCAGGGTGCAGGAAGAGAAGGCTATCGATCTCATTGTCATAGCATCCCTCGGGAGAACAGGGATCGCGCGATACTTGATCGGAGGTGTTGCGAGAAACGTTCTAAAGGGAGCAAAATGTCCTGTGCTGCTGACGAAATAACGTGTTCAACGCTGCACCGGACAGTTGGGTCCTCTTTCCGGACCCATGCAAGTGAAGGGGGTGATACCAATGTTAAAACCAACAAAGATCCTCGTTCCGACAGATTTTTCCGAGCATTCTGACAGGGCCCTAGATCAGGCCCTGGATATAGCCAGACAGTATAACGCCACGGTCTATCTTTTCCATGTAATCTATCCGGCAACATACCGGTGCGCCATCGATTACAACATCAGCGAAGAGATGATAGGAGAGCTTAAAAGGCAAGCTGTTGATGCTGCGTATAACAGCCTGAAAAAACAGTTTGAAAAATTCCCGCAATCTAAGGAGGTAGAGGTCCATACCAGTATTGCGACGGGAATCATATACGATGAGATATTACGGGAGGCGAAAGAGGAGAAGGTTGACCTCATTGTCATTGCATCACTTGGCCAATCCGGCATCGCAAAATACTTAATCGGGGGTGTGGCGAGGAACGTTCTGAAGGGCGCACTCTGTCCGGTGTTGCTCACAAGATAGGACGCTCACCTTCGTACGCTTTTTCTCTATTGACTTTTTCGCAGTAATTATCATACTATAGTGTGTTTTTTTTCAAATAAGAGTAAGGAGAAGGTCTATGTATGCGATCATCGCGAGCGGAGGCAAGCAATACAAGATAGCAGAGGGGAACAAGGTAAAACTGGAGTACATAACTGCCGCTGAAGGAGAGGATGTCCAGTTAAAGGATGTGCTGATGGTCGATGCCGGACAGGGCGCAATCGTGGGAACGCCCTTTGTGAAAGGGGCATATGTGCAGGGTAAGGTTGTCGCGCAGGCGCGAGAGGACAAGGTGACGGTCTTTAAGTACAAAAGACGGAAAGATTACAAGGTAAAGAAGGGGCATCGTCAGTCCTACACCGAATTACTTATAGAAAAGATCATCCTGGAGGCATGAAATGGCGCATAAAAAGGCTGGTGGAAGTTCAAGGAACGGAAGGGACAGCAAAGGGCAGAGGCTCGGCGTGAAGATCTTCGGTGGTCAGGCCGTCAAGGCCGGGACCATTATTATGAGGCAGCATGGCACAAAGGTTCACCCGGGCGACAATGTGGGGATGGGCCGTGACCGCACCCTCTTTGCGCTGATAGATGGGATCGTAAGGTTTGAATCGGCGGGAGATAAAAAGCAGGCCCATGTCTATCCTGTTGAATGAAATTTGTTGATGAAGCAAAGATCTATGTTGAGGCTGGTAAAGGCGGTAACGGGTGTGTAAGTTTCAGAAGGGAAAGCTTTGTCCCGCGCGGCGGACCTGATGGCGGGGACGGGGGCAAAGGAGGAGATGTAATCATATCCGGTATGAGCAGCCTCACAAGCCTCATGGATTTCAGATACAAACGTATATACAGGGCGGAGAACGGTAAACATGGAAGCGGGAAAAACAAAACAGGCAGGAACGGCAGGGACATCAACATCTCTGTGCCCCTCGGTACCGTTATATACGGTGAGGATGACACCTCGCTTCTGTGCGAAATTACACAAGACGGCGAAAGCCATGTTATCGTAAAAGGGGGAAGGGGTGGAAGGGGCAACAGCCGGTTTCTGTCATCAACACATCGTACCCCTCTCGAGTTTGATTATGGGGGAGAAGGACAGGGGAGGCACCTTCACCTGGTCCTTAAGCTTCTTGCCGACATAGGGCTTGTCGGTCTGCCGAATGCCGGCAAATCGACCCTCATATCCTGTTTAACTGAAGCAAAACCAAAGATAGGTGATTATCCCTTTACAACATTAACACCATCACTCGGTGTGCTGCAGGATGGTGAAATTACATTTGTTGTTGCCGACATACCGGGTATCGTGGAAGGGGCTTCGGGCGGCAAAGGGCTGGGCATCGGTTTTTTGAAACACATAGAAAGGACCGGGATGCTCCTTATTGTCCTCGATACCTCTTCGGGCTCTCCTGACGAGGACTACAGGATATTGTTATCTGAACTTGGTTCATACAAAGAAGAGCTGCTCCGTAAGAAAAGGGTTATTGCCCTTAATAAGATTGACCTTATATCGCACAACGACTATATGGGATGGGAAGATTATTTCATGGGAAAAGGCGAAAGGGTTCTGTCGGTGAGCGCTCTCAAGGGATGGGGGATCGATCAACTGAAAAGCGAGCTGGTGAACAGGAAACTGGAAGTGAGCGATCAGGGGATTACCATCGGGAGTGCGTGATGACGGAGATTTTGAAAAAAGGAACAGTGAGCGGCACCGTGAAGTGTGATACTGCCGGTTTGAAAAGGATAGTTGTAAAGATAGGGACCTCGGTCCTTGTGGACGCAGCGGGGAAGATCAGTACTGCAAGGATACGGAATATATCGAAACAGGTAAAGGCTGTAAAGGATGCAGGCGTTGAGGTTATCGTCGTATCGAGCGGGGCGATAGCCTGCGGCATGGAGACCCTTGGCCTTGCGAAGAAACCGAAGGAGATGGCAAAGAGGCAGGCGCTTGCCTCGATCGGCCAGGTCATGCTGATGAAGATGTACATGCAGACCTTTGAAAAAGACGGGTTGAACGTGGGACAGATCCTTCTTACCCACGAGGACATCAAGAACAGGACCAGTTGTCTGAACCTCACGAACACCCTCGATATGCTTATCTCCATGGATATCGTACCGGTCATCAATGAGAACGACGCCCTCTCCTTTGAAGAGATCAGGTTCGGGGATAACGACAACCTCTCGGCCCTCATTGCGCAGATAACGAGCGCCGACCTCCTGCTCCTGCTCTCCGATGTTGAAGGGCTATATGAGAGGGACCCGAACAGGTATCCCGACGCCCTGATGATACGCGTAGTGAAGAAGGTCGATGAAGACATTGAAAAGGCGGCGGCAGGGACGCAAAGCGAGAAGAGCATAGGCGGGATGGTGAGCAAACTTGAGGCTGCCAGGAAGGCCGGTCATTACGGCATTGCCACGAGGGTAGTACCGGGCAACAGGGAGAATGTCATCGTGAAGATAGTCAGGGGCGAAGACATCGGTACCCTCTTCCTTCCCGGGAGGAAGCTCGCACGGAGGAAATGGTGGACGGCCTTCGCCTTCAAAGTGAAGGGCACGGTCCTGATCGATGAGGGCGCGGAGAAGGCGGTTGTGAACAACTGCAAGAGCCTTCTGCCCTCGGGGATAATAAAGGTGGAAGGCCATTTCTCGATCGGAGAGTGCATAGAGGTGAAAAATATCAGCGGCAAGGTCATTGCCAGGGGCATAACGAATTATTCCTCTTCCGACGTGGAGCAGATCAGGGGTCTGAAAAGTGTTGATATAGAGAAGAAGCTCGGATATAAATACACGGAAGAGGTAATCCACAGGGACAATATGGTGGTCTTATGACGGCAAGAGAACGGGCAGAGAAGGCAAAAAAGGCTTCGGATATCCTTGCGCACGCATCGACAGAGACCAAAAATCAGGTCCTCCGGAAACTTGAAAAGGTGCTCGCAGAGAAAAGGGATTATCTCTTTAAAGAGAACAGGAAAGACATCGAAGCGGCAAAAAAGGCAGGACTTTCAAAGAGTTTGATAGACCGGCTGAAGATCGACGACAAGGTGATCCGTGAGATGCAGGGCAGCATCCGCGACGTTATTGCGCTTCCCGATCCCGTCGGCGAGATAGTGAAGGTCTGGAAGCGTCCGAACGGGATGACCGTTGGGAGGATGCGGATACCTATCGGCGTCATCCTGATTATCTATGAATCGAGACCGAACGTTACCGTCGAGGCCTTTTCGCTCTGTTTGAAAAGCGGCAACTGCGTGATCCTCAAGGGCGGCTCCGAGGCGTTCCATTCGAACCTTGCCCTCTACCGCTTGATCCTCACGGCGCTTAAGGGTTCAGGTCTCCCCGGTGATGTTGCCCAGTTCGTAGATACCGCCGACAGATCGTATATATATGAGCTTCTGACGATGGACGATCACATAGACCTCGTTATACCGAGAGGCGGTGAGGCGCTCATAAGGAGCATCGTGGAGCAGTCAAGGATCCCCGTGTTGAAACACTACAAGGGGGTATGCCACATCTTTGTCGATGAATCGGCGTCACTCGAAATGGCCCGCAAGGTCTGCCTGAACGCCAAGGCCCAGAAACCCGCCACATGCAACGCCATGGAGACGCTCCTTGTGCACGAGGCAATTGCAAAGGCGTTCCTTCCCGGAATGGAAAAGATCTTCAGGGAACAGGGGGTCCGTCTGCGGGGCTGTGACAAAACGGTCAGGATCCTGAAGACGATCGGGAAGGCTAAAGACGCGGACTGGTATGAAGAGTATCTCGATCTCATACTTTCCATACGGATAGTGAAGGACATTGACGAGGCGATTGCCCATATAAGGCAATACGGCTCGGGTCATACCGATGCGATTATTACGGCCGATTATGACAACGCATGGAGGTTCATCCGCGAGGTGAACTCGTCATTAACGCTGGTGAACGCATCGACAAGGCTGAACGATGGGTATCAGCTCGGCCTCGGGGCAGAGATGGGGATCAGCACGACAAGGCTGCATGCCTTCGGCCCCATGGGCCTTGAAGAGCTGACGGTGACAAAATTTATCGCATTCGGCGACGGGCAGTTGAGGATATGATGAAGATCGGCATCTTTGGGGGGACATTTGATCCTGTACATATGGGTCACCTGAGGGTTGCAGAGGAGATACGTGAATTATTTTTCCTTGAAAGGATCGTTTTTGTCCCTGTCTTTATGCCCCCTCATAAGAGAGATTGCAGGATCGCTGAAGCAGAGGACAGACTTCACATGCTGAAAGCCGGGACAAGGGGCAACAGATTTTTTCAGACATCAGAGATTGAGATCCGAAGGGGAGGGGTTTCATATACTATCGATACGTTAAAGAGTTTTGAGAAACGATTCAAAGAGGTCTACTTTCTGATCGGCATTGATGCCTTTTCAGAGATAAACACCTGGCACGCGTACAGGGAGTTGTTCCATCACGCACATTTCATCGTCATGACGAGACCGGCCCGCAAACAGCCCTCTCTCCTGAACGCATTGCCTCATGATATGAAGGACGAAGTAAGAGCGCTTGATGAAAGTACCCTTGAGCACCCCTCCGGCAAGAGGATATATCTTCACGAGATAACCCAGCTCGATATCTCTTCTACAAAAATAAAGGAGCTCCTGAAAAATGGAAGGTCGGTACGATACCTTGTCCCCGGTTCAGTGGAGAGGTATATCTACCAGAGGGGGTTATATAGGACATAATTTGAAAACCATTGATACAGTAACCGCATGCGCCAGGCTTGCAGACGAAAAAAAGGCGAACGACATCCTGGTCCTCAAACTCAGCGGACTTACCGATATTACAGACTATTTCCTCCTGGCAAGCGGGACAAGCGAACGTCACATAAAGACTATCGTTGATTCCGTAACAAAGGGCATGAAAGAGGAGGGTATAAGACCCTATTCAATTGAAGGTTATTACGAGGGACGCTGGGTGGTTATCGATTATCAGAACGTTATCGTCCACGTATTTCTCGAGAGTCTCCGTGAGTTGTATGACCTCGAAAGCCTGTGGATCGAGGCAGAGAGATATAGACTAAAAAAAGAAAATAAGGACTTAGAGGTGGAGAATGAAAAAACAAGAACGTGAGCATTACAAGAAGAGACTCTTGAAGACGAGAGACGCCATACTGAGCAAGGCGAAAAAACTGAAGGAAGACTCCTATAGCCTTGGTACGGACGGTATTCAGGATATGGCTGATGCGGCAAGCAATTCCTACAACGCAGACATACTGATGAGCATCAGCGACAATGACCTCACGCTGCTGAAGGATATAGACAGCGCCCTTGATAAAATAGTAAAAGGGACCTATGGAGTTTGTGAAGAATGTGAAGAAAAGATCAGCGAAAAAAGACTTGAAGCAAATCCTGTTGCAAGGTATTGTATTACCTGTAAGCGATTAATGGAAGAGAAAGGAATTTGATGGAATGAGATACAAGATTTTTTTCTTCCTTTTTTTAGTCTTCCTCCTTTTCTACCTCTATATCTCAAATTTAAACCAGGAGAACGTTAAGCTTTATATCGGATATGGAAAGTATTACGAGATGTCCGTGGCTGACTTTGTCGTTGTCTCCTTTGTCCTCGGTGTCATCTTTTCCATCATCGTCAGTTTTTTCTATGACATTAAGAATGCTGTTATGGGCTGGAGAACAGGGAGAAAAGAGAAGAAGACCGAAGAGTTCAGGGAGGTCTTTGAAAAGGCTAAATCCTATGATCTGAAAGGGGACAGGGAGAAGGCGATTGAGAACCTTGATCGCATCATACGCAGATTCCCCGACATCGAAGAGGCCCCTATCTTTCTTGCCGATATGTATATCTCCATGGAGGCGTATGAAAAAGCCCTGGAAACCCTTGGCGAGGCCGGGAGGAATCTTGGCAAGAGGGAAGCTGTTTTACTGAAAAAGGTGAAGGTATTCAGGGCAATGAAGGACTTTCAAAAGACGGAGACTGTGCTCAAGGATGTCCTGAGTCTGAACGAATCAAACCTGGAAGCTCTGGCAATGCTGCGGGATTTTTATATATGGAAGAAAGACTGGAATGAGGCTTACGAACTGGAAAAGAGAGTAGGAAAATTTATAAAGACCGAGGAGGAGAACAGGAGGTTCATCGGGATACGGTATGAGCGGATCTATGAGCTGTATCAAAAGAAGTTTGAGACAAATGAAGATAAGATTATCGATGAACTGAAAGACATCATCAGTGACGACAAGAGGTTCATCCCTGCATATATCCTCCTTGCAGAGGTATACAAAAGAAAGGACAAGTTGAACGAGGCCGGCAGGGTCTACGGCAGGGGGTATTCAAAGACAGGCCACATTATCTTTCTTCTCAGGATGGAGGACCTCTATATTGACCGGGGAACCCCTGAGGTTATATTGAAGATCTACATGAGGATCCTCGACATATCGCCGAAAAATCACCTCACATCCTTTCTCTATGCGCGGCTGTGCCTGAGGCTGGAGATGATCGATGAGGCCATTGACACCCTCGATTCGTTGATCGCGGAGGGAGAGGATTTCAAAGGGCTGCACAGGGCTATGGCCGAGGCATACATACACAGGGGAGAGATGGAAAACGCCGTTGAAGAGTTCAGAAGTGCCTTCCCGATAGAGCAGGCATATATACCCTTCATCTGCACAAAGTGCCAGGCGATACAGGAAGAGTGGGCTGACTTCTGTGAAAGCTGCTACAGCTGGAACACCATTAATGTGAAAAAAGAAGAGTTTATGCATACAGACTCGGAAGAGTTAAGAACGCTCTATGAACGGGAAGACTGGACACGGGCAGGTTCCTGATGATCACCAGTCTTATACCGGGAACATGTTCGCTCCATCCGCGGGTACCGCTCATAACCGGTATCCGGTACCTCGCGCATGCAATCAGGCCTGACAAGTACGGTGCGTGATCACTTAAAAACTGTATTAGATATCTTCTACCCCTTACAATGCGGAGGATGTGGTGACCACGGCAGTACCCTCTGCGGGGATTGTATCGGGTCTTTCAGGGCTGTCGATGAGGGATCATCGTGTCCGGTCTGTGGAAGATGGATCGGTAAGAACGTTGTCTGCGGCGGGTGCCTTGAAGAAAACAGAGGATTTCAGAAAGGCCATTACGGTTTTTATTTCGAAGGAAGGCTGAGGAGCGCCATGCATGCCTTTAAATTTAACGGCAGGAAAGACATCGGGCGGCGTTTAGTCTCCTTGTCAAAGGAGAAGATCCTCTCATTTGCCGATACATTTGATTGCATCGTTCCTGTCCCTGTTACGGAGAAAAGATTAAAAGAGAGGGGATTTAATCAATCGTTCATCATTGCCGAAGAGATAGCGAAGATAGCGGGCAGAGAGATAGGACATAGTGTCCTTCTGAAGAAAAAAGATACGAAAGATCAGTACTCCCTTACCAGAGAAGAGCGAAAAAAGAATGTCAGGGGGGTTTTCGCCATACGGGACAGAGCCAGGATCAAGGACAAAAGGATACTCCTCGTCGATGATCTCTTCACGACCGGATATACCGCACGGGAAGCGGCTGT
This sequence comes from Syntrophorhabdaceae bacterium, assembly GCA_028713955.1. NCBI lineage: Bacteria > Pseudomonadati > Thermodesulfobacteriota > Syntrophorhabdia > Syntrophorhabdales > Syntrophorhabdaceae > Syntrophorhabdaceae bacterium. The sequence continues at coordinate 4,711 of JAQTNJ010000026.1, read as the reverse complement.
GACGCTATTGCGGTCCCATGCCGGGGAGGTCGGGTTTTTCGCTCTCGCGCGGACACCTTCATGAAAAAGGCTGCATACATAGTTTCCATACTTGTTTTCCTGTGCATCGTTGCCTTCCTGCTCATCAGATTCAGTCTGCCTTCGTTGAGCGCTTATGCGCTGGGAAGGGTTCTGAACAGCACGGTCCGCGTGGCTGAAGCGGGACTTGGGTACCGGAATGGCATTATCAACCTTCACTTTCAGAATATCCATATCAAGGGCGTCATGGAAGGGAACATCAAGGACTGGAAGATCTCCGTGGACGCAACGAAGGGCATCTACTTTAAATCTGTGACAATATCCGATTTCGATGTAACGATCTCCAGATTGAAAGCGGGGAAGGGATTTTTGCCGTTTCCGGCGGAATTGCTCGAAGTTAAGAACGGCACGGTGACGTATAACAAGCAAAAATTTTCTGTCTCTGAGATCGTCATAGAAAACATGAATATCGGGAAACCCTTTACCTTCAGGGCCGATATCGGACACAGTGATTATTTTGACGGGATAAATATCTCAGGCGAAGGGATATACAGATCAAAACAGTTTGATATCAAAGGCATGGTGAATGCCCACAATGTGGATCTTGCGACGCTTGACGGTGATCCGAAAGGCAAAGTCGACGTAAGCGGGAACTTTACCCTGCACAACAAAAGACTGGCACTGGACGGGCAGTTCGGTGTCAAAGATTTTGAGCTGCACTGGCAATACCTGAAAAAACCACTTTACATAAAGGAGCTGAAAGGGGATCTGTCGGCGTCCGCCGTGGGGAATACGATGGACATCAAGATGGAAAACATCCTTTACAAGGATGCGCCTTTTGGGGTCACCCTCAGGTTTGAACATTATGATGTCAATGAGATCAACCTTACATCGGGTTTTCTCAACATCGAGTCAGTTAACGAACAGATCGGTCCGGAGACCATAGGCACTGATATATGGAATTTTGTCCGCAATGGCAGGGCAAAGATCCGAAAACTTTCGTTGGTTAAGGGGAAGGTTGTCGATGCCGAGCTCGAGTTGAAGGACGTCGCAATAGCGTATAAGGGTATCGACTTTCGGGGAGTGGAAGGCATTTTATTGCTCCGGGAAGAGACGACGAGCTTTGCCAACATGAGCGGGCTTACAGGAAGCAGCAGGTTGTATGATTTCAGCGGTACCATAAAGGACAAGGGCATCACGGCAAAAGGCAAATACTCCGTTAACCTGCGCGATATACCGTCGTTTTTAAACCTCGGTGAGTTCCAGTTCGCAGACGGGATGACCGATGGTTCGCTGACGGTCTCCGGGAAAGAGGGTACAGGGTACAGGATCTCCGGGGCAGGCGAATTGAGGAAGGCCGATGTTCGATGGAAAAAGGTTTCAGTATCTGCGTCGGGTTCTTACAGATTTGTGGATGACGAGATCACCTTCGACCCCCTGATAATAAGCAAGGGCAGCACGCACATAACGATCAAGGGGAAATGGAAAAAGGGATCCCTCGGCCTCCTGATAAAAGGCAGTCTGGACACAGAGCATCTGAGGCCTTTTATAAAAATACCCTTTGAGACATCGGGCTTGATGGGCCTTGACATGGACCTGAGTTCACAGGACGGGGTCTTGAATATCAACGGCAATGCGGACATGGATGATGTTTACTTCGAACTTCTCGGTTATATGAAGAAGGACAGGGGGATACCGAATAAAGCGCGTTTTGAGGTCACTGTGAAAGGGAAGGATGTATACGTCCACGATCTCCGGTATACCCTCGATATCATAAACCTTGACCTCAAGGGAAAGGTTGAGGGCAACAGGAAGGTGTCCATGGATGTTGCATTGGATGTTGATAACATTGCAAGGATTGCCCACCTCTTTTTTTTTAATGAGAAGACAGCAAAGGGCGACATAACGCTCAAAATGTCCATACGAGACCTGGACCTGCCTGTTAAAAGATTTCCCCATATGGTCGGACATCTGAGGGTCCGCAACGGGTTTCTGAGGTTGCCCTGGTTGAAGAGGCCCTTAAGGAACATCGACCTTGTTTCTGATTTCAAGGGTGATGCCTTTGATATCGTCTTAAACGGTTTCGCGTGCGGCAAGAGCGCGATCCGGAAGGGCGAACTCCATATAAAAGGTCGTCAATCACCGCAATTTTCCCTGTCAGTCGATATGGACTATTTTAATCCCCGTGATTTTCGGGACGAATACGAAGGAAAGTTCCCTGTAATCCGCGGAGACAGCATTATGGCCAGCATGACCGGTAATGTATCGATCAAGGCAAAGACCGTGGAGAGTTCAAACATAAAGGCCGAAGATCTGGAGATCAGCGGTGTATTAAGTGACAGGAAGATAAGCATTGACCGATTCAGAACCAATGCCCTTGGCGGACAGATCGATTTGCATGGAATAGCCGATCTTTCCGGCAACAAGCCGCACGTGTACGTCGACGGCAGATTAAACAGGATAAAAAGTGGACTTTTTCTGCAGACTTTCGGTGTAAAGAACGGCGAGATTGACGGCAACGCATATATCTACGGGAATCTGAGCGGAGTAGGCGACACATTGAAGACCATGATCTCGAAAGCAGATGGCAATATTACACTATACAGCAGGAACGGGGTGATAAAACGATGGAATCTCCTTGCCAAGACCTTCAGTGTGTTGAATATCTATGATCTTTTCAGGGGGAAAGTCGATCTTGATAAGGACGGACTTGTTTATAAAAAGATGGGCGCCACGTTCATTGTTACCGATGGTATTTTTCAAACCGACAACTTCCTCATAGACAGCCCGTCTATGGTGGTTACAGGCAAGGGGGATCTGAATTTAAACACCAGAGAGATAGACGCTGGCATACAGATAGCGCCCCTTGTTACCCTCGACAGGACAATAGACAAGATACCTATTCTACGGAATATCCTGAAAAAGAAAGACGGTGGTTTTCTCTATATGGCCTGCAGCGTCTCCGGCCCCATCGATGATCCTGCAGTAAAGGTCAGTTTCATGAACACCATAGGCGGAAAAACGCTGGAGATCCTGAGAAACATGCTTTTTTTACCGGTGGAGGTCTTTGAATGATGAATGTCGGGAATGTCGGGATCATTGGGGCAGGCAAGGTAGGTGTGTCGACCGGGTTTATGATGAAACGAAGCGGTATTGCCGTTCGTGCCATTTCGGATGTTCTGGACGCTTCGCTTGATACGGCCAGAAGATATCTCGCTGAAGATGTTGCATATACAAAAAGCAACCTCGATGTTGTGAGAACCTGTGATGTCATAGCAATCACCACACAGGACAGGATAATAAAGGATGTTGTCAGGGAGATAGATGCAGGCACGGGGTCACTTGATGGGAAGATGTTTTTCCATACAAGCGGCGCTGATCCGTCATCGATCCTGAAGCCGCTTGACGAAAAGGGCGCCCTGCTCGGTTCATTACATCCGTTACAGACATTCCCCGATATCGACAGCGCCATAACTGTCCTTCCTGATACATATATATTCATCGAAGGCGACGAGGGCGCATTAAAGACACTCACCTTCATCGGCGAAAAGATCGGTCACAGGGTACAAATGATAGGCGGCAATGACAAGGTGCTCTACCACCTGTCGGCGGTATTTGTCTGCAACCTGCTCTGCGCGCTGTGTTATACAGGAGAAAAGATCATGGACACTATTAATATTGACCTTGAACCGTTTCTCCCGATCATCCGCGCGACGTTGAAAAATATCGAGAACAAGGGTCCGCTTATGTCCCTGACCGGACCGGTCATAAGGGGTGATCTGAAAACAGTGGAGGCACATCTCCGGGCAATACACGATATGGAAGCTTATAAGGATGTGTATAAAACACTCTCCAGGATCGCGCTGAAGATGACTCAGGAGAGAAAAATGCTGGACGAGGAGACGATCCGGAAACTGAAATCCGTTCTGGGAGGCAAAGCAGGTGAGTAGTGATATCGAAAAGACCATTGAGCGGCTGCGCCATACGAAATCCCTCCTTGTTATAACAGGCGCCGGGATCTCCGCGGAGAGCGGCATCCCCACGTTCAGGGGGAATGATGGTCTGTGGCAAAACTACAGGGCAGAGGAGCTTGCCACCCCGTGGGCATTCGAGCGTGACCCTGTAACAGTATGGAAATGGTACGACTGGAGACGGGGGATCATAGGAAAGACAGAACCGAACGCAGGACACCTTGCGATAAAGAGGCTTGAAGAGGTCTTCCCGAACTTTTTTCTTATAACGCAGAATGTCGATGGTCTCCACGGAAGAACAGGGATCACCAACATCGTTGAGATCCATGGAAATCTCTGGAAAGTGCGCTGTACGCGGGACAACAGAACGTCGATGCTGATGGATATTCCTTTAAAAACGATACCCCCGGTTTGTGAATGTGGGAATATACTGAGACCGGACGTTGTCTGGTTCGGGGAGTCTATCCCGTCTGAAGCCTTGCAGACGTCTTATAACGTGATGAGCCTGTGTGACACACTGATGGTCGTCGGAACTTCAGGGGTAGTATATCCTGTTGCTTCATTTCCGGAGACAGTCAAGGGCAACGGCGGCTTTGTCATTGAAGTGAATCTGGAACCCACGCCGATTACTCAAGCAGCGGACGTTTCCTTATTCGGGAAGTCAGGCGACATCCTGCCGGCGATCGTAGAAGGGTTACAGACAGCATAAGCCTCCTCATAAA
>JAQTNJ010000025.1 GCA_028713955.1 Syntrophorhabdaceae bacterium | reverse complement strand
AACTTATGAGCTGTTCCGGAGGGAACTGTTTTACAACTGCCTTTGTATCACCATCTACAACCTGTACGATAACCTGCTTTATTTGATCATCATATTCAATGGAGACCTCGTTGTTCAGTTCCATTTGCGCTATTAACACCTTCATGTTCTCAAGTGCTTTCTGCTGTGATTCTATTGTATTTTCTATTATACGGGTCGTTGCTGCGGTTGATAGGGCGGGTAATTTCACCTCACTCCTTTTCTTTAAATCCACCTGCTCGGAGTAGGCTTGAGTTGTCTTGATATTTGCTATTTTTCCTAACTCCATATCAGCTTGCCTCCATCATTCCGAAAACCTCACACCCTTTTTATCGCCGATTCTTTAATTAGCTTAAATAAATCGTTAAACGTCCGTAAGGCGTGAATCGTGAGTCGTGAGGGGAAACTACAGCAAAGAGCTGAGAGTAGAGAGTAGAAGAGTAAAACCGGAAGAAGCGAGTTTTTTATTTGGTTGTCATGCGAAAAGCTTCATTCTTTATCGTCATCGCGAGGCGAAGCCGTGGCGATCCAAGGGTATAATCTATTGAATGAGATTGCCACGCCACGCTCGCAATGACAAGACGCCACGCCCTGCGGGCTCGCAATGACAAGATGCTTTTCCTGTGTCGTACGGTCTTTCTCACCCTCTCACCTTCTGCTCTTCTGCTCGCTTTACTTCTCACCAGATCCTTCTTCACCTTTCACTTTTCACGCTATCAGTTGGTATGGGTCAATTTCTTGACACCAATAGACCTCTATTTCTAACATCCCCGGTTACTGCATGCCCGGCTTTTTTCAGGAATCCTTATCATTTCCCCTGTTTTTCGATAAAAAGGTGGCGGGCATAAGAATTGCATAAATACAGAGTATGCCTTGGCCTTTTATATCACTTATTTATCAGGAGGTTATATATGAAATCTTTTAGCTTCGGGAAAAGTACCGTTTCTCAGGATGGGCCATGTTATATCATTGCCGAGATAGGAAATAACCACCAGGGCGACATAAAAGTAGCGCTGAAGATGATCAAGACTGCTGCCGGTATGGGTGTCAACGCCGTAAAATTTCAAAAAAGGGACAATAAGACCCTTTATACAAAATCCATGTATAACAAGCCCTACGAAAACGAAAACAGCTACGGGTCAACATATGGCGAACACAGGGATCACCTCGAATTCTGCTGGGACAAATATGTGGAACTGAAAAAGTGTGCTGAGGACAACGATGTCGAGTTTATGTGTACTGCCTTTGATTTTAAAAGCGTTGATTTCCTCGAACAACTGGGGATAACCAGTTACAAGGTCGCATCAGGCGACGTAACGAATACGCCTTTGCTGGAATACATTGCCCAGACGAAAAAACCCATGTTCATATCTACGGGCGGCGCCACGCTGGAGGAGATCAGGGTAGCATATGATACCGTCACGAAATACAACGACACTATATGTCTTTTACACTGCGTGGCCGGTTATCCGACCGAATACGAATATCTGAACCTCAATACGATCAACATACTGAAAAAGGAGTTTCCCGACATCCTGATAGGCTACTCAGGACACGATTACGGCATCCTTGCCCCTGTCCTGGCTTATATGCTGGGGGCAGTGGTTGTTGAAAAACACTTTACGCTGAACCGGGCCTGGAAAGGGACAGACCACAAGTTCTCCCTCGAACCTACAGGTCTTTACAAAATGACGCGCGACCTCCGCAGGGTCGATGTGTCGGTGGGAAATGGAAAGAAGGTGGTCCATGAGTTCGAAAAGGACCCTATCAGCAAGATGAGCAAGAGCCTCTATGCATCGAGAAAACTCCAGGCAGGCAGGGTGCTGACCGCCGATGATATCTCCATAAAATCGCCGGGAGGAGGTATACCGCCATATAAAATGGAAGAGGTCCTGGGAAAGATGCTTAAGATCAACCTGCCTGAAGAGGCCCTGTTCTCTTTTGACTATTTTGAATAGGGAAGAGTGTGCCGTTGGATGAAGGAAGGCCAGACTATTTACGATAAATTTTCCCTGTCCGGCAGGATTGCCATTATAACGGGCGCGTCGGGACAGCTTGGCGGAGAGTATACGAAAACCTTGCTGGCAGCAGGTGCCTCCGTCGCTGCCTTCGATATCAACCCCGGTAATCCAAAGTCAACCATCCGGAATATTCAATCGAATAAACTCATAACCGTTGCTGTCGATATCACCAGGAAGGATTCTCTTCAAAAAGGGCTGCAGGAGGTCATCGACAGTTTTGGCAATCCTTCCATACTTATCAACAACGCCGCGATTGACGCGCCGCCTGACGCCTCCGAACAAGATACAGGACCTTTTGAAAGCTATTCCGAATACGCCTGGGACAGTATGATCGACGTCAACCTGAAGGGGACCTTTCTCTGCTGCCAGGTTATAGGCGATCACTTTGCAAGGCATGGCGGGGGAACCATCATTAATATATCATCCATCTACGGGATGCTCTCTCCTGACCAGAGGATCTATAAATACCGGCCGAAGCCCTTCTTTAAGCCTGTCGCTTACTCTGTCTCCAAGTCAGGCATACTCAACTTAACGCGATACCTTGCCACGTACTGGGCATCTCAGGGTGTACGGGTCAATACGCTGACACTCGCAGGGGTCTTCAACAACCAGGACGAAACCTTCCTCGGCAACTATACATCAAAGGTCCCTATGGGCCGCATGGCAAATCCTGACGAATACAACGGCGCCATACTGTTCCTTTCTTCAGACGCCTCATCATATATGACCGGAAGCAACCTGATCATTGACGGAGGGTTCAGCAGCTGGTAACAATTTGCAGGAGGGTTCATGGCCGGATCATTTAAAAACTTCATCAAAGGGGAGTGGATCGACGCAGCAGGTGGTCAGACCTTTCAAAACATAAACCCCTCTGACCTGACAGACATCCTCGGCAGCTTTCCGGACTCCAAAAAAGACGATGTGGACAGTGCCGTATCCGCCGCCGCGTCCTCTTTCCCGGCGTGGAAAGACATGCCGCCTGCGGAACGGGCCAATATTATCACGAAGGCCGGCAGGATCATGGAAGACAGGAAGGAAGAACTTGCACGGACAATCTCGCGCGAGAACGGCAAAACCATAACATCTGCCCTGGGAGACGTTCAATCCGGCATAGATATGGCCTACTTTGCCGCGGGCGAAGGAAGGAGATTGTATGGGAAGACATCTCACTCCGCCTTAAGGAAAAGATTTGCCATGACCAAGAGGTATCCGGTAGGGGTAACAGGCATCATTACATCATGGAATTTCCCCATGGCCATTACGTGCTGGAAGACATTCCCCGCGCTCCTGTGCGGGAACACGGTCGTTCTGAAATCAGAGGAAAATACCCCGGAAACCGCCGTGTGTTTTGCGCAGGCCCTTGAAGAGGCGGGTCTCCCTGCCGGAGTGTTGAATGTGATCCACGGTACAGGGCCGGTATCAGGTGAGTACCTCACGCTGCACCCCGGCGTATCGATGATCTCCTTCACCGGTTCGAGCGCCGTAGGAAGGATAATAGGAAAAAACTGTGCCGCGAGGCTCGCAAAGGCATCTCTCGAACTTGGCGGTAAAAACGGGGTGATCGTTATGGATGATGCCGATATTGACCTGGCAGTTGACGGGGTGATCGTCGGCGCCTTCTCCATCTCAGGCCAGAGGTGTACCGCGACCGGCCGCGTTATCGTCCATAAAACAGTATACGATCAATTTACAAAAAGGCTGCTCGACAAAACCTCAAGGCTCAGGGTCGGACCGGGGAATGATCCGTCCTCCGAGGTTACACCGATCATCAACCGGAAACAGTTTGACAGGGTAATCGGATATATCTCGCGGGCCGAAAAGGAAGGTGCCGGGATCCTCATCGGTGGTGAACCGCTCACGGGGGGGGTATATGATAAGGGGTACTATATATCTCCTGCCGTAATGGACAGGGTAACACCCGGGATGGAGATAGCACGGGAAGAGGTCTTTGGGCCGGTCCTCGCCGTGATGAAGGCTGATTCGTACGCAGATGCCATAGAAAAACACAACGACTGCCCCTACGGCCTGTCCGCGTCGCTTTTCACAAAAGACGTGAACCTCGCATTCAATTTTTTTGACGATGCAGAGGCAGGCGCCTGCTACATCAACGCGCCGACTTTCGGTTCAGAACCACACATGCCTTTCGGCGGCGTAAAACACTCAGGTCTCGGCTACCGGGAAGCAGGCTGGGCCGCCATCGAGGCATTCTCGGAGGTCAAGACCCTCTACGTGGATTACAGCGCGACGATCCAGAACGTACAGTTCGTGGAAGAGGAATAGTCTATGGACGTCTCCTTTATCCCTTATGAAGAATTCGAGCACATCAGGTCGCTGAAAAGGATCAACACCTTCAGGCGGCTGGAGATCATAAGCTCCATGTGCAGGCTCAATACCCTCTCTGCGATCAAGAGGGCGGGCTCCGGTCATATCGGGAGCAGCTTCAGCTCCATGGATATCTTTGTCTACCTTTACCTCCATGAACTGAATACCCTTTCCTCCGGTCCTGACAATCCGGACAGGGATGTCTTTTTCTCATCAAAGGGCCATGATGCCCCGGGCCTCTATTCGGTACTTATGGCGGCAGGGATTCTAAAATTCGACAACCTCCTCACCTTAAGAAGGCTTGGCGGTCTTGAAGGTCACCCGATAATCACTACGCCTGGCATAGAGGCGAATACAGGCTCGCTCGGCATGGGCATATCAAAGGCAAAGGGTGTTGCCTTCGCGAAAAGACTCAGGAATAACGGCGGAAGGGTATTTGTGCTCACCGGTGACGGCGAGCTTCAGGAAGGTCAGGTCTGGGAATCGCTCCAGAGCGCGGCACACCAGGGACTGAACAACATCTGCGCTATTATTGACTTTAATAAAATACAGACCGACAGGCCTGTAAGCGAAGTCATGGAGCTGAAAAACCTTGAGGCACGACTGAGGGCATCGGGGTGGTACGTAAAACGATGCAGCGGTCACGATTTCCGGGGATTGGCCAAAGCCTTCAGACAATTTCAGAACATTACAGATTCCCCCAGGGTGCTCATCGCGGACACCGTGAAAGGCAAGGGTGTGCCGTTCATGGAGGGTCTGGAAGACGGCCTCTACAAATGGCACTCCGGTGCGCCTGACGATGGATCCTACGTACAGGCACAGCAGGAACTCATCGGCACGATCAACCGCCTGAGGGACGATGCAGGCATAGGCGCGGTAACCGTAGTCAGTCCCGAACCGGCTGATAGCGTCCCCTACCCGCTATCCGGTGAAAGGGTCGTAAACGCTTACAGTGAGGCCCTGCTTGAGGCAGGCGCGAAAAGACAGGACATCCTCGTCCTCGACGCCGACCTTTCAGCCGATTGCGGGACGCGCGCCTTTGAAAGAGTATTCCCCGAACGTTTTATCGAAAACGGCATCGCCGAACAGGACATGGTCTCCATGGCAGGCGGGCTGGCCCTCCAGGGCTTCCTGCCGATAGTGCATTCATTCTCTGTCTTTCTCGCATCAAGGGCCAACGAGCAGATATTCAACAATGCCACGGAAGACACAAAGATAATCTACGTCTGCAACTATGCCGGTCTGCTGCCTGCAGGCCCCGGGGTCTCGCATCAGGGCGTCCGCGACATATCGCTCTTCAGCGCGCTGCCGAACTGCGTTGCCGTCGAACCCTGCAACGCCCTGGAGACAAAAAGGCTCCTTGACTGGTGCATCTTTGAGGCGAAAGATAACTGTCTCCTCAGGCTCTCCATCTTCCCATCCCCAGGACCGGTAACCCTGCCGGATGATTATATGCCGTCCTGCGGCGCGGGGATCACGGTACATGAAGGCAATGACGCTATACTCTTTGCGTACGGCCCTGTCATGGTCCATGAAGCGATCATGGCAGCCGGTATCCTCAAGGCAAAGGGGGTATCGATAAGGGTCGTCAATATGCCATGGCTGAACCGCATCGACCGGGAATGGTTTGATAAGATTATCGATTCATACCGGGAGATCTTTGTCATGGACAACCATTCGTCGAAGGGTGGATTGGGGGATACGGTCCTTGAGACACTGAACGCCTCGACAGGGGTTGGACAAAAAAGGATCTATAAACTGGGGATCGAAGGATACCCGGCATGCGGTACGCCCATCGAAGCCCTTCAATATCACGGTCTCGACAGGGACAGCCTCGCGATAAAAGTCCAGGCAGTTTTGAGACATTCGTCATGATGCCTGACAGGGATCATAATAATGACAGTATCAAGGTGGTTATCCTCTGCGGCGGATCGGGGACCCGTCTCCGCGAAGAGACGGAGTTCAGGCCGAAGCCCATGGTCAATATAGGCAACCGCCCTATCCTCTGGCACATCATGAAGATCTATTCCCATTACGGTTTTAAAGATTTCATACTCTGTCTCGGATACAAGGGTGAGATGATCAAGGAATACTTTCTTAACTACGAGGTCCTGAACAGCGATTTTACCATCGAGCTCGGGAACGGGAAAAACCTCCGGCTCCACAACTGCCACGAAGAAAAGGACTGGCGCATAACCCTTGCAGATACCGGGGACAAGACGTTGAAAGGCGCCAGGCTGAAGATGGTCGAAAGATATCTCGACGGCGACACCTTTATGGTTACTTACGGTGACGGCCTTGCAGACGTGGACCTCAATGCGCTCCTCGGGTTTCATCACAGCCACGGCAAACTGGCGACCGTGACGGGCGTGAATCCGGCGTCACGCTTTGGTGAATTGAAGATAAAGGGCGACAGGGTCGAAAGCTTCTCTGAAAAACCCGAGATCAGCAAGGACTTCATAAACGGCGGTTTCTTTGTTTTCAACAAGGCCGTCCTGGATTACCTTTCAGTCAAGGATGGGTGCGACCTTGAGATCGGTCCATTGGAAAAGATTGCCGGTGATGGTCACCTCATAGTCAATAAACACCAGGGGTCGTGGGCATGTATGGATACTTTAAGGGATATGGAGTACCTGAACAGGCTGTGGGACGAAGGCAGGGCGTTCTGGAAGGTCTGGGAGGACAGGACATGAAGGTGCTCGTTGATGAAGGCGAAGGCAGGGCATTCTGGAAGGTCTGGGAGGACAGGACATGAAGGTGCTCGTGACGGGAAGTGAAGGCTATATCGGCTCAATGCTGGTGTCCTGCCTGATCGATGCAGGCCACACAGTGACGGGCCTCGACTCATGCTATTTCGACAACCGGAGGTTCATCGGTGAAAGGCCGCACTATCGATTGATCAGACGCGACGTGCGCGACGTCAATATATCCGAGATCAAGGGCCACGATATGGTGTGCCACCTTGCGGCGCTGTCCAATGATCCGGCAGGGGACCTCACCCCCGGCGTCACTGAAGATATCAATCACCTCGGCACCGCCCTGTTCGCTGAAAAGGCAAAAAAGGCAGGCGTCAGGAGGTTCGTCTTTTCCAGTTCGTGCAGCATGTACGGCGAAGGGGACGTCTCCGGGTATCTCACCGAAGAGGCCGGGTTTAACCCCGTGACCGCCTACGCGCGCTCAAAGGTCCTGGCAGAAAGGGACCTGTCGCGCCTCGCTGATGACGACTTCTCGCCTGTATATCTACGCAATGCTACAGTGTTCGGGGTCTCTCCCAAGCTGCGGCTGGACCTTGTGGTCAACAATCTGGTTGCGCTGGCGCATACGACGAAGGCCATAGCGATGACGTCCGACGGCACGCCATGGAGGCCGCTGGTGCACGTAAGGGATGTTTGCCTTGCGTTCAGGTGCGCCCTGGGGGCGCCGCGATCAGCAATACACAACCAGGCCTTCAATATCGGGAGGACCGACACGAACCACCGGATCAGGGAGATCGCCGAAAAGATCGGCGCCGTCATGAAGGACGCGGAAATAACCTTCGGCAGGAGCAATGCGGACAACCCCGACAAAAGGACTTACAGGGTCAGCTTCGAAAAGGCAGCGCAGCATCTCCCCGGCTTTGTCCCTGCATGGTCGCTGGAAGACGGGATCAACGAGGTCTATGAAGGCTGTAAACGGTTTGGCCTTAAAAGAGAGCACCTCGGAGGAGATGAGTTCATCACCTTGAACAGGTACAGGAGATTACTCCTTGAGGGCATGATCAGACCCGATTTCAGATGGGTGGAGGCGTGACATGATGAAACAATGCAGGCTTTGCGGCAATCCCTTAGAACACCGTTTCCTGTCCCTCGGCAACGCACCTCTGGCAAATTCGAACCTCACCGACGACGACCTGCAGAAGGCAGAACCATTTTACCCGCTGGAGCTTTATGTCTGCGGGAAGTGTTATCTGGTGCAGCTTGAAGAGTTCGAAACCGCGAAGAATATCTTTTCCGGGGATTATGCCTATTTTTCTTCATATTCCGAAAGCTGGCTTTGCCACTGCAAGTCATATACCGATATGATCATCAATAGGTTCAGCCTCGATAAAGATTCTTTTGTGCTTGAGATAGCGAGCAATGACGGGTATCTCCTGCAATATTTCAAGGAACGCGGCATACCGATCCTCGGCATCGAACCGGCGTCGAATATCGCCGCAGCAGCGATGCAAAAGGGGATCCCGACGGATATCACCTTTTTCGATAGCGTCTATGCAGCAGAGATGTCAAAAAGCGGAAGGCGGCCTGACCTGATAATAGGCAATAACGTGCTCGCCCATAACCCTGACCTCAATGATTTCGTCGGGGGCCTGAGGACCGCGCTGGGACCCGGAGGGATCATCACCATGGAGTTTCCCCACCTGCTCAGGCTGATGAAGGAGAACCAGTTCGATACGATCTATCATGAACATTTTTCATATTTTTCCCTTTACAGCGTGCAGAGGCTCTTTGCCCGTCACGGGCTTGAAGTTTTTGATGTCGACGAGCTTCCGACGCACGGGGGATCGCTGCGCATCTACGTGAGACACATGCACGACAGTTCAAAAACCGTTTCGGCAAGGGTCGGACGTTTGATAGACAAGGAGAGGACGGCGGGTCTCCTGGACCTGAAGACCTATTTCGATTTCGGGGAGGGCATAGAATCGACGAAAAGAAGGCTCCTCCGATTTCTTATCAACATCAAGGATAAAGGCAAGCGCATTGTGGGATACGGGGCGCCGGCCAAAGGCAATACCCTCCTCAACTATTGCGGGATAAGGGCTGATTTTCTCAATTATACGGTAGACCGGAGTCCGCACAAACAAAACAAGTATTTGCCCGGCACTCATATACCGATAAGGCACCCCGACGTCATCAAAGAAGATAAACCCGACTACGTTATGGTCCTGCCGTGGAACATCAAAGACGAGGTGATGGAACAGATGGCATACATACGGGACTGGGGTGGACAATTTGTAATACCGATCCCGAAGGTCAGGGTGTACGGCTGAGATGAGCGGAGACGCCGGATGGGACGGGATTTCCGGGGGCAGTCGATGATCTTCACTGAAACAAGGCTGAAGGGTGCCTATCTGATCGATCTGGAACCGTTCAGGGACGAACGCGGCCTTTTCGCACGGAGCTTTTGCGAAAGGGAATTCGATGAGCATGGCCTGAAGGCCGGCTTTGTACAGTGCAATATATCGTGCAATGAAAGTGCGGGGACATTAAGGGGTCTCCACTACCAGGCACACCCCTACGGGGAGGCCAGGCTGGTCCATTGTCTGCGGGGGGCCGTATATGACGTGATCGTTGATCTGCGCCGGGACTCACCTACACGTTTCGAGTGGGTGGGCGTTATCCTCCGCGGATTCGATCCTGATGAGACAAACCCGGCAGGGGCCCTGCCCCGCTTGCAGCCTGACGTACCGGTCCATCACATGGTCTATATCCCCGAAGGGTTTGCGCACGGCTTCCAGACATTAAGCAGCAATACCGGGATATTGTATCATATGTCCCAATTCTACCACCCGGAGGCGGCGAGGGGTATACGGTGGGATGATCCGCTGCTTCGGATCAGGTGGCCGTACCAGGAAGTGATTGCTTCGGAAAAGGACAGGTCCTATGTCTTTCTCGATGAGAAGGACTTTCGATGACTGATACCAGTATGCACATTCAGAACAGTCTTGCAGAAGAAGCGGCGGCATTCGACCAACGGATTATTGAGCGGACGCGTTCCGGCTTTGTCCCTGACCTAAGGCGGTCCGTCAAGTGCGAATATTTTTATAAGAGCTTCTGGAGAGACCCCTACTATATCCGGCTCTATCTCGGTATTGTGATGCACAACCTGCTGGACCTCGTCACAACACACTGCGGCAGGGGCTTGCGGATCCTTGACGCGGGCTGCGGACCGGGGCAGATGTCGCTGGAATTTGCAAGGAACGGCTACCACGTAACAGCCATAGACATCTCGGAATCCTGCATCGAAACGGCACGGAAGGTGCTGGCGGAAAACCCCTTCAAGGAGGGGTTCGGTTCGCTCTCGTATCATGTCATGCCCTTTCACCGGGCAGAAGGCATCTACGATATGATCCTGTTCTGCGGATCACTGCACCACATGGAGGATATACAGGAAGTGGTACATAAGGCCTCATTGATGCTGCGCCCCGGAGGTCATATCCTCTGCTATGAACCATGTCATGAAAGATACAGGCAGCAGGATGCCGCTCAGGTTGCGCTCATAAGGGGTATGCTCTCGCTTTCGGATCACTGGTATGATTCACATGAGACAGGTCTCTTTTTAAGCAACGAGGAGGCCCTCGAAACATACGTCAACGAGATCCATACCGAATACACGCTCGAACGCGATAAAGACGAACCAGGCGGACAGTCCCCCCATGACCTCCGGACCGATGGTGAGGAGATCATCGGGGCACTCCGTTCCCAATTCACGGAGATAGAGATGCGCCCGGGGTTTTCCTTCATCTACCGGTTATTGGGCGGCATGAGGGGACCGGAGGATATTACCCACAGCTTAGCCCGTTTCTTCACGGTATATGACAGGTTTGCGGTCAGGAAGGGATTCCTTAAGGAAAATTATTTTTATTTTCTCGGCAAGAAGAAAGATAACGGGAAGGTTCGCTGAACTATCGACGGAGGTCCGATATGTCCTCAATATACTTCACCCCTGATGACATGTGTACAACACAAAAACTCAAAGTGAAACGCATCAGCGACTATTTCATCGCGAACAAATGGTCTGTCGTGACTGACCCCGAAGCCGCCGATATCGTTCTCTGCCTCACATGTTCGGGATGGGAAAAACTTGAAACCATATCGCTGGACCGGTTACGTGCGCTCCAGTACCTGGGCAACAAGGTCGTGTCCGTCGGTTGCGTAAATGACGTCAACCCACGGGCAGTGGCCGAGATCCATCATGGGCGCTGCATCTCCATGCAAAGGCTGAAAGATATTGAGGACCTCATCCCGGATCACGAGGTCAGGCTAAGCGATATCCCTGAACCGTCCACGTTCAGGTGCAAAGAGGATTACCGCCTCTATGACCTGACAAAACGTTTCGTAAATATAGCATCAGGCTGCTCGTTCTCCTGTTCATACTGTCCCCACAAGATCGGCCTCGGTCCCTTGAGGAGCAGGACAGTGGAAGATATTACAGCACAGGTAGAAGATCTGGTGGCGGAAAATGTTAGGATCGTGGTATTGACGGGGATGGAAACGGCCTTTTACGGCAGAGACATCGGAACCAATTATCCCTATCTGATAAGGAAGGTAATGGAAGTCGATCCGGGGTTCGAGATCCACGTTGCCCAGTTCAATCCGGCCGGTGTTTTAAAATATTGTGACGAACTGCTGCCGCTCTTTTCAAGCACAAGAGTTACCGATATCCAGATACCCCTGCAAACCACGAGCAGCCGGATACTCAGGCTCATGAACCGTCCCCTGAAGGTCGATAAGGTCAACAGGTTCCTGAAGGAGATCAGAAAAAATAATAAGAAGGCTGTTTTCAGGACCGATATAATCGTGGGGTTCCCGACGGAAACCATTGAGGAGTTGAACGAGACGTTACGTTTTGTCACGGACGTCTATGACGAGGTCGCCGTCTATGCCTTTGAGCTCCGTAAAGGCCTGCCCGTTGAAAGGCTGACGGATTATGTCCTGCCGGAGGCAGAGATGGCAGCCCGTGTTGAATACGCTGTGGATTTTGTTGAAAAAAGCGGCAGGATGGCCCACGGCGGCCAGCAATCCGGCGTGTCGCTGACCGAGGTCGAGGAACGGAAGGAGATTGTACGGAGAAAAAGGCAGTCGATAGTGAATAGTAGATAGTGAAATGCAAAAGAAAAATTGCCGCTGGTCGCTGGATAAGGAATCAGCATAGCGCATAGCGGAATACATGCGGAATAGAAGAGCAGAAGGTGAGAGGGTGAGAGGGTGAGAAGATAAGAAGGTGAGAAGAGTAGAAGACAGAACAAATATGAGGCAAGATCGAGTGAATTGTGAAATGCAGGATGCGAAAAGGGTGAGCATCGGCGCCGGACTTTCCCCGCAAACACGCTCATTCCGCTCCAGCGGCTACATTCGCTCGCGTTCGGCTTCGGAACTTTTGCTCCGCAAAAGACCGAGCTTCCTCGCCTCACGACGGTTTGCTACAGGAAAGCCCGGCGCCGATGCTCATCTTATGGAAAATACGGATTTAAAACCTTTAGCTTTTCTTCGGCCCGCTCTTTTGTCTGCTGACCGCTGTGTGCTGGTTTATGGAGGGGGCGATCCCGTCAAGTCGGGACAAGCTGTGAGCCCTATGAAATATAATATTTTATAGCCCGTTCTCGGGCCGGGTACCCGCTTGCGGGTGCGGGTGGCTCCACGGGCTTCTGCTCGTGGAGGGGGCGACGTGAGCCCCATAAAAAATATTTTATAGCCCGTTCTCGGGCGAGAGGGGGTGGCTCCACGGGCTTCTGCTCGTGGAGGGGGCGACGTAAGCCCCATTAATATGCTAAGGATAGACTTGCAAAACGACTTAGTCACGGTGGAAGAAGACGGCATCGAGAGAAGCTATCCCATGGCGAGCGCCGAGGCCTTCTCTATCATATCGAGGGCATGGCTGCGGGCGGGCTGGGACAATAAATACGTCTACAGCTTCACGTGGATGGGACGGCCCGTTATCCAGTTGCCTGACGACATGCTGAGGATCCAGGAGCTCCTTTATTCCGTGAAGCCCGATGTGATCATCGAAACCGGCATCGCCCACGGCGGCTCCCTTATTTATTATGCAAGCCTTTGCAAGGCAATGGACAGAGGCAGGGTGATAGGCGTCGATATCGAGATAAGGCCCCATAACAGAACGGCCATTGAGTCGCACGAGCTGTTCCCGTATATTACCCTCATCGAAGGCGATTCGATCGCGCCCGATATAGCGGACAGGGTAAAAGCGCTGGTCGTGCCTGGAGAGCGTGCAGTGGTCTTTCTTGATTCCTGCCACACAAAGGCCCACGTCCTCGCAGAACTGGAGGCCTACTCACCGCTGGTGGGCATCGGTTCTTATATAGTGGCAATGGATGGGATCATGGAGGGATTGGTCGGCGCCCCCCGGTCTCAACCGGATTGGCACTGGAACAATCCGGCAGCCGCTGCCCTTGAATTCGAGAAGAGAAACGGCAATTTCAAGATCGTTGAGCCGGGCATCCCATTCAATGAGGGCAATATCACCGAGAGGGTCACCTACTGGCCGAATGCCTTCATACAACGCATCAGGTAAGTCATGAAAAGGCCGCATAAAAAACCACTCCTCATCTATCTTGCCGACCCGGTTCACAATTACATCAAGAGCCGTGACAACTGGTTCATCCCGCTTAATATCTTATATATTGCCTCATATGCTAAAGCCGTATTCGGGGAAAAGGTCGATATCAAACTTTACAAGTTCACCGACCCTGTAATGCAGGCGATAAATGAGAGGCCGCCCGACCTGATAGGCGTATCCAATTACGTCTGGAATTATGAGCTCAGCAAGGCGATCCTCGGCTTTGCCAAAAAGATGAGCAAAGACACGGTCACTGTAATGGGAGGACCGAACTTCACCCATACCGCGGAGAGGGCAACCGTGTTTCTGAAGGACACACCGTGCGATTATTACATCTCAGGCGCAGGAGAGCATCCCTTTCGATCACTTGTGTCATCCATGCTGAAAGGCCATCGCGCACATACACCGCTCTATCACGATAAAGATGTCCATGCTGTCTGGTATCTTGACCCGGCCACGGGGAAAGCGGTCTATAAGCCGGTCGCCTGCACGATAGAAAGACCGGACGAGATCCCGTCACCCTTTCAGAACGGCATGGTCGACGAGTTTTTCCGTCAGGGTCTTGCCCCGATGCTCGAAACGAACAGGGGCTGCCCCTTCGCCTGCACTTACTGCGTCTGGGGCAACAGGAGCAAGGTCCTCAATTTCAGCATAGGACGCGTCAAGGCGGACATCGAGTATTGCAGGATGCATTCCATTGATGACCAGCTCATGATAAACGACGCAAATTTCGGCCTATTCGGTGAAAGAGACCTGGAGATCGCAGGATATATCAAACAATCGCATGACAAATACGGGTGGCCCAAAAACGTAATCATCAACTGGGGACAGGTGGAATCGGAGACGGCCCTCAAGATCGCCGATACCCTGAAGGACGTGAGCATCTTCAGACAATCATCGCAGTCCATGGACCCAGGCGTCCTCAGGAATATCAAACGCAGGAACATCTCTCACGGGCAGTGGAAGAACGTTGTCGCCTATTGCAAGGAACAGGGGGTCGACTCCTTCGGCGAGCTTATACTTATGCTGCCGGGGGAGACCTTCGCCTCGTACCTCAACGCGCTCCGTTATCTTCTTGGGCTTGACATCGACTGCGTCAATACGAACCAGCTCCAGTTGCTTGAAGGGGCGCAGCTTAACAGACCGGAGGAGCGCGAAAGATACCGGATGGTTACGAAATGGCGACTTCTCGAGAACGCTTACGGCGTCTACGGCGGATATACGGCGATAGAGTCGGTGGAGCTCGTCGTCCGGACAGATACATTTTCCTTTGAGGAGGGCCTTGCATGCCGCACGTTGAACTGGCTCATCCAGATGAGCTGGACCCTCCGCCGCCACGACCTGTTATTGCGCCTCCTTGGGACCTTTGGGATAAACCCTCTTGATCTTTTACTGAAGGCTGTCCGCGATTACAGAAAGGCAGCGCCGGCGGTGCAAACCCTGGTTGAGGATTTTAACAGAAACGCCATTGACGAACTCTTCACGAGTAAAGACGAGCTGATATCGTATTATTCGGAGAAAGAGCGCATTGAATCCCTGCGGGACGGCGGGTTCAGGAAACTCAACACCTATTACTCGGGTCTGGCGCTCGAATGCGACAGCGATTTTATCGGATATTACTCCCGTATTGCCCTTGAGATGATCGGTGAGCTCGGCCTGTTGCCTGAAGATTACATCGATATCATCAACGAATGCGCCCTCTTCCTGCAGCAGAGGAACTTAAATGACCGGGAGCTTGTGAGCGTAGAGAAAGGCATCGATATCACCAAGCAACACGAATTCCATTATGATTTCCTGCGATGGGACCGTTTACCGGCAAAGGACAGCCTATTCAATCACCATCACCCTGAAGGCCTTTCCTACACATTCTACACGGACGATGAGCAGACCGGCGCCATCAGGAGACACATGAAAAACTTTTCAGGGATATCGAGGGAGTACCAGATCAGAAAACTCCACGAGCCGTACTTCGGGATAAATAAGGATCACCTGCTCTTCCGCATCCGCTATTCCAACCCCACACAAAACCCGTAAGGCGTGAGGGGGCTGCGGCATAGCACATGGCGCATAGTAAATCGTATACCGTCATTCGCATATCATATACAAACAAATAATTTTTTGTCGCATGAAAAATAAAGATTACGAGGTGAATAACTCTCAATTATGTTTCCTCCTCTTCTCCTCATACATCAATGTATCTGCCTGAGTCATAAGTTCATCAAGAGAACAGGGTATCTTGGGGTTATAGTGCGCTATGCCTATACTTAAATGGAGTTTGTAAGGTTTTGCCTCTATGCTGTTGAAAATCTCAAGACGATCTTGTAATCGTGCGGCAAGTATCTCCCGTGTTCCATCAGCGGTATTGATGGCTAAGACAGCAAACTCATCTCCTCCTATCCGTCCGATGATGTCTGATTCCCTGAAAGTCTCTTTGAGGATCGCGGCAATATCAATGAGGGCGTTATCTCCTTCAAGGTGTCCCAGTGTATCGTTGATTTTCTTCATGTTGTCCAGGTCACCAAAGAAGAGAAGCATATCCTGGTTTGCCCTCGTCTCTATCTTCAGTTGTTGTTGGGCGAGGGTAACAAAACCCCGACGGTTGTATAAGCCTGTAAGTTCATCCGTAATTGACATGGCGCGGAGTTTTTCTTCCAGCTTCCTTCGCTCGCTAATGTCCCTCAGGTAAACAAGCGAGCATGGTTCTCCGCGATAAACTATTGCGGCCGCAGATACTTCAACAAAGATCGCTGTCCCATCTTTTTGAATCCCCTTGAATTCATACCGCGATGGTACTGATTCTCCTTTTTGTCTTTTTTGGTTATACTCCAACACCATTTTCTGGTCATCAGGGTGTACCGTCATGTATGTAGGGTTCCCTATAATCTCCTCAGGTCTGTCATAACCGAAGATTTCCATAAACTTCTGATTCACGTAAATGTGTTGGTTACCCCTGACAATGGCCACGCCGTCGTTGGAGCGCTCAATGGCTACCCGGTAGCGTTCTTCAGATTCAATAAACTGATTCTCAGCTACCTTGCGCTCGGTGATTTCATGAGCGAAAACAGCTACCCGAGATACCATTCTTTCCTCGTTAACGACGGGGTAACAGTATATATCGAAAAATCTCCCCTCCCTGGTATCTTCAAAGTGAACCGGCTTACCCGTGTGGATAGCTTTATCAAATTGTTCTTTTCTCAGTCTTGCTACATCCGTTGGGAGGTGGTCGTACAGGCAGGTGCCTGTAAGTTTCTGGATGCTCTTACCTAATCTCTGGGAAGTTATCTCGTTTGCGAAAAGGATTGTGCCCGACCTGTCAAGCAGTAACAGTGTTTCTCTCGTGGCGTTGATCAATGCCAGGAGCGCTTCTTCACTTTGGCTCAGGTTCTCTTGCACCCGCTTCTTTGTGGAGTTTTTCGCAACCACACTCGTCTCACTCCGTTATTATGCTTGTAAAATAGGTATTGACAATTAAAAGGATTGTGTTGTTTCCACCATATATAATTCTTAATCCTGATTATTATCTTTATCTATATATAATATCTGAATATAATGTACCTCTTTTATTGTCTTTTGCAAGAAAAACATTTTAACAGATTATATGGCAGATTCTATTTACAACTGCACCACATGAGGTGTACTGTCAGGTTCTTCGCGTTGCGCTTTAAAGTGGAATTCGCCATGAATCAGTGAAGATTACATGATGAAATGCTTACCTTCCTTTTTAACGTTCCGGTTCAGCGGCGGCAATAAGCCGTCCGCTGGAACCGGTTGTTACCTATCTCCCCGTTCTGTCAGTTTTTTCGCCGCCCTGCCGGAAGCCCTCGAAGACGTTTATACTGCGATCAGGCGAGGTCAAAACGGTCAAGGTTCATTACTTTGTTCCACACCGCTACAAAGTCGTGCAGGAACTTCTCCTGGGAGTCATCACACCCGTAGACTTCCGCCAGGGCCCGCAGTTGGGAGTTCGAACCGAAGATCAGGTCGACACGTGTGCCGGTCCACTTGAGCGTGCCGCTCTCGCGGTCACGACCCTCGAATATGTTTTCATCTTCCGCGGTTGCCTTCCACGTCGTGCTCATGTCGAGCAGATTCACGAAGAAGTCATTGGTGAGCGCCTCTGGCCGTTTGGTGAAGACGCCGTGCTGAGACCCTCCGAAGTTGGTCTTCAGGACGCGCATGCCACCCACAAGCACCGTTATTTCGGGTGCGGTCAGCGTCAGAAGTTGCGCACGATCAACCAGCAGTTCCTCTGCCGTCACTGCATATTTAGCTTTTAGATAGTTACGGAACCCGTCTGCAGCCGGTTCGAGCACGGCGAAGGAGGCCGCATCTGTTTGCTCCTGCGACGCATCCATACGTCCCGGCGTGAAGGGAACAGTCACCTCGTGACCAGCATTCTTCGCAGCCTGCTCGACGCCCGCGCAGCCGGCCAGAACGATCAGGTCAGCCAGCGATACCTTCTTGCCGCCGGAGGCCGCGCTATTGAACGCGCCATGGATGTCCTCCAGGGTCTTGAGCACCTTCGCCAGCCGGGCAGGCTGGTTGACTTCCCAATCCTTCTGCGGCGCCAGACGAATGCGGGCGCCGTTCGCACCGCCGCGCTTGTCGGAGCCACGGAACGTGGACGCCGACGCCCAGGCCGTTGAAATCAGTTCTGACACAGACAAACCCGAAGCCAGGATCTTGCCCTTGAGAGAGGCGATGTCCTGTTCATCAATCAGTTTGTGATCGACGGCAGGGATGGGGTCTTGCCAGATGAGCTCCTCCGCAGGAACCTCCGGGCCGAGATACCGTGAGCGAGGACCCATGTCGCGGTGCGTCAGCTTGAACCACGCCCGTGCGAAGGCGTCCGCGAGCTGATCGGGGTTCTCGTAAAAGCGGCGTGAGATCTTTTCGTAGACGGGGTCAAACCGCAGGGAGAGGTCGGTTGTCAGCATGGTTGGCGCGATACGCTTTGAAGGGTCGTGTGCAACCGGCACGGTGCCGGCACCTGCATCACCCTTCGGCTTCCACTGGTATGCACCGGCCGGGCTTTTCGTCAGTTCCCATTCGAAGCTGAACAGGATCCGGAAGAAGTTGTTGCTCCACTTCGTTGGCGTATTGGTCCAGGTGACCTCCAGGCCGCTGGTGATCGTGTCGTCACCTTTGCCCGTGCCAAAGCTGCTCTTCCAGCCCAGGCCCTGCTCCTCGATGCCGGCAGCTTCCGGCTCCGGGCCCACCAGTGACGCATCGCCGGCGCCATGGGTCTTGCCGAAGGTGTGGCCGCCCGCGATGAGCGCAACCGTCTCTTCGTCGTTCATTGCCATGCGGGCGAAGGTCTCGCGGATATCCCGCGCCGCAGCGATCGGGTCAGGATTGCCGTTCGGGCCTTCCGGATTGACGTAGATCAGACCCATCTGCACGGCAGCGAGCGGATTTTCCAGATCCCGGTCGCCAGAGTAGCGCTTGTCACCCAGCCACTCGCTCTCGGAGCCCCAGTAGGTATCCTTTTCCGGTTCCCAGATGTCCTCACGCCCGCCGCCGAAGCCAAAGGTCTTGAATCCCATCGATTCCAGGGCGACGTTGCCGGCGAGGATCATCAGGTCAGCCCATGAAATTTTCCGGCCGTATTTCTGCTTGATCGGCCAGAGCAGCCTGCGCGCCTTGTCGAGGTTAACGTTATCGGGCCAGCTGTTGAGGGGTGCAAAGCGCTGGTTGCCGTGGCCTGCGCCGCCGCGGCCATCACCCATGCGGTAGGTGCCGGCACTATGCCACGCCATGCGGATCAACAAGGGCCCGTAGTGGCCGAAGTCCGCCGGCCACCAGTCCTGCGACTTCGTCATCAGTTCACGGAGGTCCTTCTTAACGGCCTCCAGGTCGAGGCTCTTGAACTCCCTGGCGTAGTTGAAACCCTCGCCCATCGGATTGGACTTGGAGGAATGCTGGTGCAGGATATCGAGCTTCAACTGGTTCGGCCACCAGTCCCGGTTCATCGTGCCGCCGCCGGCAATGTGTTCGGGAAGTTTGCCCTTTCTTTCTTCATCCATGGTATTTACCCCCTTTCGTTGTGTGGATTGTTGAACAGCGCTGCCATGAATAATAGTGTTTCGCTGCCCATCTAACCAACAATTGATGATCAAAACCGTTGCCAAAAAAAGAGGCAGGCCGCAGAACCGTCAGGCATTCTCTTCCCTGGCTTACTTGCCCTGGCCCTCTCTTGTTTCTGTATGGCAGTCCTTACAATACCCGTAACATTCCAGCCTGGTATCCTTGACCGAGAAACCGGTTTTCTTCGCTATATCATGCCGGTCGGCAACAGGAGAAATTTTGTAATCGATGATCTTCCCGCAGCGCTCACAGATTAGATTAAGGTGTTCTTCAAGGTTACCTTCGTAGCGGTTCTCCATGGAATCAAACTGCAGCGTTTTGATGATGCCCAGAGAAGAGAGCTTGTTTAGTATCGCATAGGTGGTCGATAAACTCAGGCTTTTCCTTTTCTTCTTTGCTTCCTCATACACAAAGTGGGCGCCGGGATGGAAATTTCTATTTTCGATAAGCACCTCGATGATAGCCAGCCTTTGAGGGGTAAGCTTCAGCCCCTTCGCTTTCAGCTGTCGTGCTATTGATTCTTTGGTTGCTCTGGTCAATTCGGAACCATTCCTGATAATAAGTAGTTTATAACACCCCTTTCCTCATCTGTCAAGGGGTCTGATGAAGGGATTACCATATGAAATACAGCATATTTTTTGATTTACCCATTGACTGACTATTAAAAACTATACGGTTCTAAAAGCTCACAGTACCCGATCTGTATATGGCAATTTGCGGATCAGGGCACTCAGCGTAAAACAGACCGGTACGGCTATCATCGACAGGATAGCCCACTTGAGCAAAGGGTGGAGCATGACATCCCGACCAGCGAAGGCCAGAAATGTAATCACCGGGGCATGGATGATATAAACGGTATAGGCGTTCGGTACCAGGAATTTCATGAGCCTGCCCTGGCTATTGAAAAAGCGGCGGAAGATATAGATCAGGCCAACGCACATGCTGAGGCAAAAAAAAGATTCCCAGAGGGCGTAGGTAAATGACTGCCAATGCCAGCCGCCCAGAAAGGGTGTATGATCTTTATTAGCGCCGCCGATCAATACCAGTGGGAGCCACAAAAGGATAAGGAGGATGGCAATTCCCGACCAGAAACGGCCCGTTTTGTCAGGCAGGGCCAGGAGCCAGTTACGCCGGTAGGCAATCAGCCCCACAACAAATAGAACAACATATTGGGCAAAGAAGGGGAACTGAAAATTCAGTGGTACAAAATTCCAACCCACAGGATGCCACAGGCGTACTGTGAATCCGGCAATTCCCAGAAGCAGGGCAAAGATGGCGATAATGTTATTGTGTGGGAAGCCGGTCTTAACAACCGGATCAGCCGGGTGAGACCGATTGAGGAACCTCCACAGAACGTAGGCAAGCGAGAACATGAGCAGGGCCTCGACAAACCACAACGGCCCGGCACCGATCACCGGGCTATGATGAAAATATTTGTCTGGGAAGTACTGCCAAAAAGGTATCCGTATATCCTGATAAAAGAAGGTGTACACGAATAAGGGATTGATGACCCAGCTGAACACGGCCAGGGGAATCCCAAGGCGGATCAGGCGATCCTTGAAGAAGAGTCCGGCCCCTTTGCGATCATAAGAGCCCGGCACAAAGTACGCGGAGATGAGCAGAAAAAGGCCCATGAAGTAGCCCTGGTTGATCGCGCAGAACCAGCCGCCGAGCAATTGGGTAATCGAATCTTGCCGACCTTCGTTATAGTACCAAAGTCCTGTCCCGGCATAAGTGATCATCATATGGTGCATCAACACCAGGATGGTCAAAAAGACCCGGATATTGTCGATAAAGTACAAACGGGCTGTCGGCTTATGCTGGATGTCTGCCGTAGCAGGCAAAGGGTGACTTTCATCTGCAGCCTTTGTATCACCGGCTGATACCGAGTTGCCTTCATTCATATAGCTGCTATTCCTGGGGCTCACGCCTGTCCCCGTAAGGGGGTCGCCCCCTCCACGAACAAAGTCCGTAGAGCCTCCCCCTCGCGCCCAAGAATGGACTAAACAATATATACAGTTTCGTTGCCTTCATCCGGGTACCCACGTAAGTGGGTGTCCCTCGACGTACGAAATGTACGCCCGGGTACCCGCTTGCGGGTGCTATTTTTGAATGCAACTCGGTATAGGTCGGGAAATGTTACCTGCTTTGCCATTTTTCCCCCTTGTATAAACTACGTTGTCAGCTCTCCCGTGACCATTTATATATTGCACTGCCCGATTGAACCTTCTTTGCATTTATGGCCGTGAATCCATATCGCCCCGCTTAAGTTTGCTCCGCCAAAGTTTGTATCTTTAAGGATTGCCCCGGTCAGGTTTGCATAACGCAGACTTGCCGCGGTCAGGTTTGTATAACACAGGTTGGCACGTGTCAGGTCAGCACCATTCAGGTCTGCCCCGGTCAGGTTCGCCTCGGCCAATATTGCATAGCTCAGGTTTGCCCCGCTCAGGTTTGCTGTGCTCAGGTTTGCATTATTAAGGCTTGCGGACACAAGGTCCGCACCGTCTAAGTCCATCCCGACCAGATATGCCCCGGTCAAGTCACAATTAGGACATTGTTTTGTAGTCTTCAATTTCTGTAAATCATCAGGCCGAAACGCGTACACCCCGACTGCGGATAAAGTACAGACCATAAGAACCACTGCTGCGATTGATGGAAACATCCTTCTTGATGTCTTCATGTGATCTCCTCTTTTTGGTATATATTTATCTTCCTGATACATACACAACATGCGTGTCGTTTATGCTCATCCTCTATTTCGTACTACATAGATTACCAGATATTCTAACTGCTTGCCAACAGTTTAAGCAAATTCAGTAACCTTCTCCTTCCGCCGTGACATTTTCCGTCAAACGTGGTGAACTTCTCACTCGCGAAAGGGGTTTTACACTGGCACAATATGGGATTATGGACATATCTGCGAAAATGGACCAATGGGGTCAAATCTTTATCCTTGACTCAGACGATCTTCTATCTTCTTCATCAGACGCAGTATATTCTTGTCGGAGGCCAGTGATGCCCGGAACCTTTTCCTTGCAACAGATACGGCGCTGTAA
>JAQTNJ010000024.1:4927-23276 GCA_028713955.1 Syntrophorhabdaceae bacterium | reverse complement strand
TTCAATATAAGCGGGTCCGATTTTGTAGAGATGTTCGTCGGCGTCGGCGCTTCACGCGTGAGGGACCTGTTTAATCAGGGGAAAAAGAATGCCCCCTGTATTATCTTTATCGATGAGATAGATGCTGTCGGAAGACACAGGGGCGCCGGTCTTGGCGGAGGCCACGACGAGCGGGAGCAGACCCTGAACCAGCTCCTTGTTGAGATGGATGGGTTCGAATCGAACGAAGGGGTTATCGTTATGTCCGCAACGAACAGGCCCGATGTCCTGGACCCTGCGCTTTTGAGGCCGGGGAGGTTCGACAGACAGATTGTCGTCTCTACGCCTGACGTAAAGGGCAGGGAGGCGATCTTGAAGGTCCATACAAGAAAAACGGTGGTCTCAGACGATGTTGATCTATCGATAATCGCGCGAGGGACCCCGGGCTTTTCAGGCGCCGACCTTGAAAACCTTGTCAACGAAGCGGCCCTCATCGCCGCCAGAAGGGCAAAAAAGTCCATCGAGAACGACGATTTCGAGCACGCAAAAGACAAAGTCCTCATGGGTGTTGAACGAAGAAGCATGATCATACCCTTTGAGGAAAGGAAGAATGCCGCATATCACGAGGCAGGTCATGCCCTTGTGGCAAGGATGATTCCCGGATCCGACCCTATCCATAAGGTTACCATTATCCCGCGGGGCAGGGCGCTCGGGATTACCCAGCAGCTCCCCATAGATGAACGGCACACCTATCCGAAAGAGTATCTCCTCAACAACATAACCATCCTCCTTGGAGGCAGGGCTGCGGAGGAACTCATCTTCAACCACTCGACGACGGGCGCAGGAAACGACATCGAGAGGGCAACGGCGATCGCGAGGAAGATGGTCTGCGAGTGGGGCATGAGCGAGAAGCTCGGGCCTTTGAATTACGGAAAGAACGAGGAACACATATTCCTCGGCAAAGAGATAGGAAGACAAAGGGATTTCAGTGAAAGTACCGCCCAGGAGATCGATGAAGAATTGCAGAGCATGGTCCGGGGCTGTTATGAAAGGGCAAGGGGATTGCTCTCCGGAAATATGAACGCCCTCCACGCCATAGCGGGTAAGCTTTTAGAAAAGGAAGCCCTTGACGGCCAGGAGATCGATGTTATTATCAGGGAAAACATGGATGAAAAGGAAAAGGGAGTTGCGATGCAATAAAAGGCCGCTGATAATGGGGATCCTCAATGTAACACCGGATTCCTTTTTTGACGGAGGCAGGTTTTTCGATATCGAAAAGGCCGTAGAACATGCCCTGAGAATGGTTGAAGACGGAGCGGATATTATAGATGTGGGTGGAGAGTCAACAAGACCGTATTCAGAACCTGTTTCTGTTGATGAAGAGCTGAGAAGGGTCATAGCTGTTATCAGCAGAATACGGACCCGATCAGACACCCTCATTTCGATAGATACCTACAAAGCAAAAACCGCCAGGGCAGCACACGATGCAGGGGCCGACATGATAAACGACATAAGCGGTTTAACCTTTGATCGCGACATGGCGGATACGGTAGGCGATCTCGGCGCTTATGTGGTGATCATGCACATCAAAGGGACCCCGGAGAACATGCAGCAAGAGCCCTTTTACGATGATGTAATATCGGAGATAAAAGATTTTTTCATCGAGAGGATCCATTTCGCAAAGGACCACGGGGTGAAGGAGGACAATATCATCATCGACCCCGGCATTGGTTTTGGCAAAAGGGTTGAGGATGATCTGAAGATCTTGAAGATGCTCGGTGCGTTTAAGGATATCGAAAGGCCGGTCCTTGTAGGTGCTTCAATGAAGAGCTTCATAGGAAAGGTTATCGATACCCCGATAGAAGAGAGGATCAACGGGACGCTCGCAAGTCTCGCAATCTCTCTCTGGAACGGCGCAGATATCATACGTGTTCATGATGTGAAAAAGGCTCACAGGGTGCTCAGTCTCGTACACGCTGTCAGAGAATCATGATTACCTACTTTCGCTGGCAAGATATTTTAGATATCCTCGTTGTTGCTTTCATTGTTTACAAAACCTTCCTCCTGATCAAGGGAACGAGGGCAATTCAGCTCATTGTCGGTTTCATCATAGTTCTTTTTGTTTTTTATCTCGCAAAAACGCTCGAGCTCTTTACCTTAAGCTGGATCTTCAATAGCTTCGTCGGCTCCATAATACTTGTTATTGTCGTCATATTTCAGAGCGATATCAGGAGGGTGCTGGTAGCGCTTGGAAGGAGCCCCTTTTTCAAGAAGATTACCTATGTGCAGGAGACCCTTTTCTATGATGAATTGACGAACGCCTGTACGGTCATGGGGAAACGAAGGAACGGGGCGCTGATCGTGGTAGAACGCGAGATCGGGCTTGAAGAGTTTATGGAGATAGGCATCCGGCTGGATGCGGAGATGAATACCGAGCTGATCGTCAGTATATTCCAGAGCGCATCCCCGCTCCACGACGGTGCGATGATCGTCCGTGAGGGGAGGATCAGGGCCGCAGGCTGTGTCCTGCCGCTCACCACCGACGAAAACCTTGACAAGAGTCTGGGGACGAGGCACAGGGCGGCGATCGGGATTACAGAGGTAACGGATGCCTTTGCCGTTGTCGTATCGGAAGAACATGGTACTATTTCGTATGCCTATAAGGGTGAGTTCTTTACGAAGGTGAACGCCGATGTGTTGAAAAAGGCGTTAAAGGAAGTGCTGGCGTGATAAAAGCAGAG
Source organism: Syntrophorhabdaceae bacterium (assembly GCA_028713955.1). NCBI lineage: Bacteria > Pseudomonadati > Thermodesulfobacteriota > Syntrophorhabdia > Syntrophorhabdales > Syntrophorhabdaceae > Syntrophorhabdaceae bacterium. The sequence continues at coordinate 20,556 of JAQTNJ010000024.1, read as the reverse complement.
AGCAGAGAGCAGAGAGCAGAGAGCAGAGAGCAGAGAGCAGAGAGCAGAGAGCAGAGAGCAGTAGTCACCCTGTGTACATGAATTGATTGGGATTGGATATGGGACTGTTAAGAAAATATGTACTCAACGACATGAAGCTGAAGCTGCTTTCGCTTGTCCTCGCCGTTCTGTTATGGTTTGCCGTCTCCTATATCGGCGAGTCGAAGATGAGCGTCAGTGTGCCCATATCCACGGGCAATCCCGGAGAGACGTATATGGTGACCGCCATGGACACCGAAGATGTTCTCGTCACTATCAATGGTCCTGTGTCGGCGCTTAAGAATATGAAGGCACGGGATATAAAGGTCCACATCGACCTATCGGATCTTAAGGCAGGCAAACATACATTTAGTCTGCTCAAAGGGGATATCCAGTTACCGAAGGGGGTTCAGGCAGAGCAGGTTAAGCCTGATTCCATATCCATCGAGATAGAGCCCGTTATAGAGAAGAGGTTAAGAACTATTGTAAAATTGGACAAAAAGTGGACCGGTCAATACATGATAAAATCCTGGAGTCCCACCTATGTCATCGCGGAGGGAGCAAAAAACTCCCTGGCGGACAAGGCCGTCATTGAAACACAGACAGTAGATGGAAACTTTCTGGAAGACGAAGAAGAAGTTCTGGTAGGCCTGAATCCAAAGAATATGATTGTGAAGAGATTGAGGCCAAATGTTGTAAGGGTCGTTTTAAAGAGGCAATAAGATGGAAAGAAACCCCTCATCAGTATTGATGCTTTTCAGTAGTATTGATGCTTTTCAGTAGTATTGATGCTTTTCAGTATTGGTGGATATAAAAGAATTTTCGGAGGAATGATATGCCTGAACTTATGGTGAACATAGACCATGTTGCGACCTTGCGGGAGGCGCGCGGCGTTCATTACCCCGACCCTGTCTATGCTGCCGGAATTGTGGAGATAGCAGGCGCATCGGGTATTATCGTACACCTGCGTGAAGACAGGCGTCACATTAATGACCGGGACGTGAAGCTGCTGCGGGAGGTTGTGACTACGAAACTCAATCTCGAGATGGCCGCCACGGACGAAATGGTCGAGATTGCCAGAGGTCTTAAACCCGATATGGTGACCCTTGTCCCGGAAAAGAGGAAGGAACTGACAACCGAGGGTGGTCTTGACGTGGTCAAATTCCAGGATAGACTTAAAAAGGCCATACCAAGGATTCAGGAGAAAGGGGTCAAGGTGAGTCTCTTTGTCGACCCCAGGGACGCGCAGATTATAGCGGCACACAAGGTCAATGCCGATATGATCGAGATCCACACCGGCGCGTACAGCGATGCCCGAACAGAAGCGATCCGCAAGGAGGAGTTACAAAAGGTTATCCGTTCTGCCGTGAAAGGAAAGGAACTGGGTCTCGGTGTGAATGCAGGGCATGGTCTGCATTATCATAATGTGAAGGAGATCGCTGTTATACCGGAGATTGATGAATTGAGCATAGGCCACAGCATCATCGCCCGGGCGGTTTTTGTCGGCCTTGACCTGGCGATACGGGATATGATCGCGCTGATAAGCTAATAAGCTGAGAGCTGAGAGCAAATGCTCCTCCTGTCAGCCATGAGCTAAGAGCGGAGGTTTCAAGTGGTTGGTATTGATATCGTCGATATTGCACGGATAACGGGTATGCTGGAGAGGTACGGCGAACGGTTCCTCAACAGGGTATTTACTGAAGAGGAGATCCGGTACGCACAGGGGAAAAAGCGGGTCCAGGAATCTCTTGCCGGGCGCTTTGCGGCAAAAGAGGCCTTTATGAAGGCTGTCGGAAAGCGGTTATCGTGGAAGGCAATAGAGATATCCCAGGTTGATGCGCGACCCTATATCTGTTATAAGGATACCCTCTACCGTGGGGTCAGCATCTCCCATGAACGGGCATATGCTGTTTCGGTGGTGGTGATTCCATGAAAAAACCGGTAAATGCGCACACGCGTGAAAGAGAATATGCACTTCGTTGTTGTATTATTGTTTGTTACGCATTATGGCGTCTACGACTCTACGCGTCCATATGTCTACAAGGCAGGAGGTGGCCATGAAGATACTCTCACCGGAAAGAATGGCGAAGTACGACGAGTATGCCATAAAGACGTGGGGGATCCCTTCCGCAGTGCTTATGGAGAACGCCGGTCGGAATACGTACAGACTGGTGAAGGAACGATATCTGCCCGGCGCCGGCGCTATTGCTGTTATCTGCGGTCGGGGGAACAACGGGGGCGACGGGTTTGTCATATCGAGATACGCCCTGAGGGATGGTTTCCGGACGACGGTTTTTCTTCTCGGCAAAAGATCTGGGTTAAAAGGTGATGCCGCGCTTAATATGGGGCTCTATGCATCGATCGGCGGAGAGATCGTCGAATGCACAAAGGACATTGATGCCCTGAAAAAAGGCATACAGGAGGCGGGTATCCTGGTCGACGCTATCTTCGGCACAGGGCTTTCGAAGGCAACGGGTGGAAACGAGAAACTTGCGATAGAAGCGATGAACGATTCCGGGAAACCGGTCATCTCCGTCGATATCCCCTCGGGCATCGACGGAAAAACAGGGTTACCCCTCGGCGCCGCAGTACAGGCCACCCACACATTTACCTACGGGTACCCGAAACCGGGGCAGATCCTCTATCCCGGGGCATACCATGTCGGCAGACTGACGGTTGTTGATATCTCCATTCCGGCATTCATTGAAGATACAATCGGTATCGATGGTATTGTTGCGGATGGCGGGATGCTGCGGGGGTTCATAAGGGAAAGGTTGCCCTGGTCCCATAAAGGGACCTTCGGTCACGTCGTGGTGATTGCCGGATCAACGGGTAAAACCGGTGCGGCCCACATGGCTTCATTAGCTGCCCTGAAGGTGGGGGCGGGGCTTGTCACGCTCATCATTCCGGAAAGCCTCAACGGCATTATGGAGGCAAAACTCACGGAGGTGATGACATATCCTGTTAAAGACAGGGGGAAAGGCCATCTCCCTATCTCAGCGTACAAAGAGATCGCCGATTTCGTTGAGGATAAAGATGTCGTCGTCATGGGACCGGGACTTTCGCAGAACAAGGAAACGATGGAGCTTGTGAGGAAACTGCACAGGAACGTGCAAAAGCCTTTTGTGATCGATGCCGACGGGATCAATGCGTTTCAGGACCATCCCGATATGATCAGGACCTCAAAACACGGGGCTGTCTTTACGCCCCATCCAGGCGAACTGGCGCGCGTCATGGGTATTACCCCGCAGGCCATCAACACCGACAGGATAGGGACAGGGAGATCCTTTACGGACAAGTACGGTGTCCACCTCCTCCTGAAAGGGGCACGGAGTATCCTTTTCAGTCCCAAAGGAGAGATGATCATCAACCCCACGGGCAACCCGGCCCTTGCAAAAGGCGGGAGCGGCGACATACTGACAGGATTCATCGGGGGTTTTGTCGCGCAGGGTTATTCGCTCACGGAGGCAACAATATTAGCTGCCTATATCCATGGTTATATCGCTGACACGTGGGTTGAGGGCGGCGTTGACCTTGACATGCTCGCCTGCGATCTCCTTGCCGGAGCAGGAAAGGCGATACAGGAAATCAGGGATGGAAAGGATAGAATATACATCGAAAAGTCCCTCTGAGACGTGGGATATAGGCGAACGTATCGGGAAAGGTGCAAGGCGGGGTGACCTCTATGCCATTTATGGTGAGCTCGGCACAGGCAAGACCCAGCTTGTCAAGGGTATCGCGCGGGGCATCGGTATCCGGGACTGGCAATATGTGGCAAGTCCCTCCTTTACGATCATGAATGTCTATGAAGGTGATTTTACTCTTTGCCATGTTGACCTCTACAGGATTGAAGGGTATGATGTTGAGAGCCTCGATATTGAGGAGTTTCTTGAGCAAGGCATCGTAGCTGTTGAATGGGCAGAAAGGGGTACCTGGTGGAATGGTACTATCAAGGTGTATATAGATGCGATCAGCGAAGGAGAGAGAAGGATAATTATTACGAAAACATGAGCTATCAGCGATCAGCTCTCAGCAACAGGCAGCGGGCCGATCACTGATAACCAATACCGATTTTTATATATGGAGGTAGACAATGCTTATTGTGCAGAAATACGGAGGAACTTCAGTAGCGGATCTTGAGCGGATCGCTAATATTGCGAAGAGGATTATCCGTTACAGAGAGGAAGACAACGATCTCGTTATTGTAGTCTCTGCCATGGCAGGAGAAACAGACAGGCTGCTGGGCCTGGCGCATAGCATCAGCAAGTTCCCCGAAGAGAGGGAGCTTGATGTGCTTGTCTCAACCGGTGAGCAGGTGGTTTCGGCGCTGCTCGCCATAACGCTCAAAACCATGCTCTGTGATGCCGTGTCTCTCCTTGGACATCAGGTACGGATCGTAACGGATTCAAGCTACACGAGGGCGAGAATTTCCCGTATTGAGCAGAACCAGGTTGTCTCTGAACTTAACAGAGGGAAAGTAGTTGTTGTTCCGGGTTTTCAGGGTGTCGATGAAAAGGGAAATATTACAACACTGGGACGTGGAGGTTCGGACACCTCGGCCGTTGCACTGGCAGCAGCCCTGAACGCGGATATGTGTGAGATATATACCGACGTGGATGGTGTGTACACGGCGGACCCGAACATCTGCGAAAGGGCCAGGAGGCTTGACAGGATCTCCTATGAGGAAATGCTTGAAATGGCGAGCCTTGGAGCGAAGGTATTACAGATACGATCTGTTGAGTTCGCAAAAAGATACAATGTACCGATTCTCGTAAAATCTTCCTTCACGGATGGTGAAGGAACACTCGTTTGTAAGGAGGTTTCTGACATGGAAAAGATGGAAGTTACAGGTGTCACGTATAATAAGAACGAATCGAAGATCACGGTAAGCAAGGTCCCCGATAAGCCGGGCATCGCGTCAGATATCTTTACCGCTCTTTCTGATGCGCAGATCATCGTCGATGTTATTGTCCAGAACGTAAGCCGCGACAATTTTACCGATATCACCTTTACCGTTGCTAATGCAGACGGCAAGAAGGCATATAAGCTCATGGAAGAGATGGCAGAAAAGATCGGCGCCGAGAAGGTAGCCATCGATGAAGACATCGCCAAGGTATCCATTATCGGGCTCGGCATGAGGTCGCATGCCGGTGTCGCTTCGAAGATGTTTGCCGTGCTCGCGAAGGAAGGGATCAACATAGAGGCAATCACCACATCGGAGATCAAGATATCCTGTGTTGTTGAGAAGAAATACGGGGAGCTTGCGGTCCGCGCCCTTCATACCGCGTTCGGTCTTGATGAGGGAACGGTTGAGGAGGAGAAGTGAGGGTCGAGTTTTACGACACCACGCTTCGCGATGGTGCCCAGTCAGAGGATATAGCCTTTTCTCTCAACGATAAACTGAGGATCACAGAGAAGCTTGACGAATTCGGCATCCATTACATCGAAGGCGGATGGCCCGGATCCAATCCGAAGGACCTCCGGTATTTTAAGGAAGTAAAAAGGCTTCACCTTAAGCAAGCGAAGGTAGTGGCCTTCAGCAGCACCATCAAGCCCCAGAGCCGCCCGGACAAGGATGAGATCATGCAGGCGATCCTCGAGGCCGATACAGGGTGGGTGACTATTGTCGGTAAAAGCTGGGATCTCCATGTCAGGGATGCACTGAAGGTCAGCCTGGATATGAACCTGCGGATGATCGAGAAAACGATCGATTACCTGAAGAAAAAGGGGAAGTATGTATTTTTCGATGCCGAGCATTTTTTCGACGGGTACAGGAGGAACCGCGATTATGCAATGAAGGTGCTCAGCGTTGCCCACAGTGCCGGCGCCGATACGCTTGTCCTCTGCGATACCAACGGCGGGACCATGCCCTATGAGGTATACGACACGGTGACGGACGTCAGAAAGACAATGAAGGCGAAACTCGGCATCCATACCCACAACGATACGGAACTTGCCGTCGCAAACACGCTGATGGCGGTAAACGCAGGGTGTGAAAACATCCAGGGCACGGTGAACGGGTATGGTGAACGGTGCGGAAATGCGAACCTCTGCTCTATCATACCGAACGTTATCCTGAAGATGGGTCACGAAGGGATACCGAAAGAACAACTGAAAAAGCTCCGCGCCTTAAGTCTCTTCATCGACGAGATGGCGAATTTTATCCCCGACAAGCATAAACCCTACGTGGGTGAGAGCGCCTTTGCGCACAAGGGCGGCATCCATGTGAGCGCCATCAGGAGGAACCCGGAGACATACGAGCATATAGCCCCCGAGCAGGTCGGGAACGCCCAGCGGGTGCTGATCTCGGATTTGTCCGGTGAAAGCAGTATCCTTTACAAGGCAAAGGAATTCAATATTGATATCGGGAAAGACAAAAAGGTCGCAAAAGAGGTCGTCAAAAAGATCAAGGACCTCGAGATGTACGGTTACCAGTTCGAGGGCGCAGAAGGATCTCTTGAACTTCTCATGAAAAAGAAATTGGGGATCCACAGGGATTACTTTGAACTGATCGGCTTCAGGATCATCGTTGAAAAGAAGGAGAAGGCGCATCCCGTGACGGAGGCAACGATCCTGGTCAGGGTCGGAGACCGGGTCGAGCACACGGCGGCCCTCGGCAAAGGCCCTGTAAATGCCCTTGATAATGCGCTGCGGAAGGCCCTCCACAAGTTCTATCCCCTGCTTAAAGACATGGACCTTGTCGATTACAAGGTCAGGGTGCTGTCCACGAAAGAAGGCACCGGTGCGCCAACGAGAGTGCTCATCGAAAGCAGCGACGGAAAGCGGACGTGGAACACTGTCGGCGTATCGGAGAACATCATTGAAGCGAGCTGGCGTGCGCTCGTCGACAGCATCGATTACAAACTGCTTATCGAGGAGGAGAAGAACCGGTGAAAAGGTCTTTCAATATACGGAATGCGACAAAGAAATTGAACATCCTGAGGTCGTTGCGTAGCTACAAGCGTCCCTTCAGGGTGGTAGGCACTTACAGGCTCATTGATGACGGCTTGCGGCCGGAGGCAACGGTCATCCTCAAGGCAGACGGCAAGGAGATGCATGAGGCCGCCACCGGCGTCGGTCCCGTTGACGCCCTCGCAAATGTATTAAAAAAATCCCTCTCTTCGATGTTTCCCGTGATCCAGGGGGTCAAGCTCATAGACTATTCAGCAAAGGTGCATGATGCAAAGTCCGGTACCTCTGCAAAGGTAGAGGTATCTATTGTGTTCACGGATGGTGAAGAGATCTGGAGCGTTACCGAGATCTCCGATAACATCAACATGGCATCTTTCATGGCGCTCCTCGACGGCTTCGAGTACGCCATACTGTCGAAGAAAGACAGCGGATAGCGCAATACCAAATTGCCTTCATTCATATAGCTTCGTTGCCTTCGTCGTCATCGACTCGACGTACGAAAATGTACGCCTCCGTCGCCTCCTCCTCGTCGCCTCGCTCTATTTTTGAATGCAATTTGGTATTAATCTCTTACGGCTTGTTGAATCAGATTAGTATTACAATCCTATTATAAATTGACCAAAATAGTATTACGATACTATTAAAGGGATAGATAATTCCTTTCTTGCGGTTGACGATATAGAGATAGGCGTCGGAAATAAAATACCCCTGTGGCTTTTCGGCTTTCTGTATTGATCCGCCCCCGGCACTTCGTTGTCAGTCCGCCCCGACCGGCAAAATGGTGAGTAATGAAAGCGGTTCACTTAAAAAAGTTTGTATTTTTGACTTTGTTTGGGTAGAATGGCCTCATAGAACAGGTGGGGTTAATTTCTATAATCGACGGGAAGATTAAAGCGAAGATTACCTTTAAAACAATCCTGCCTGCCCATTAATTCGATGGTCAAAGGCCAACAATACTGGTTACACAAACTTGCCACATTACGGATAGACCGCGCACGGGGCAACCCTGCTCCCCATAAACCGATTCTCCTGCTGGTTATTATCGAGATGGCCGAGAGAGGGGAGATAAAAGATCGAGACATTGTCCTTTCTCCTGACATTGCTTTTAGATTCAGTGCTTACTGGTCCATTGTGGCCGCCCGCCGTACCCAGCCACCCGAAGTGCGATTGCCGTTTCATCATCTTGGTTCGTCCGGCGTCTGGCAACCCTTGATGCCGGACGGTAAGCCGTCACCGGATAAGAAACTTACTGCTATGGTGAGGCTATCGCCCGGATTTTTCGAATGCCTTGCTGATCAAAAATTCCGCGACCAGGCCCGCAGGGTACTCGTTGATACTGATCCGTATTTTCTTCCCGAGGAAAGAACAGCCCTCTACGCCATGCTTCATATGAGGCCGAGGGAACCTGAGGTTAGAGAAGAAAAAGAGGTATATAAGGCAGTCATTGAGAAAGGTCGTGACGCCCGTTTTCGTATCGAGGTGGTTGTTCTGGCTTACAAACACACGTGTGCCCTTACGGGTTATCGTCTGACCACTATTGAAATGGACAGCATCGTTGATGCGGCTCATATCCATGAGTTCCGTGATTCCCGCAATAACGATCCCCGGAATGGAATGGCATTATGCAAGAATGCCCACTGGCAGTTTGATCATGGTTTGTGGTCAATAAGCGATGATTATCGGGTGCTGATAAGCAGAGAGAAGTTCATCGAAGACGGAGTTCCGGGACAACGCCTCGCAGATTTTGAAGGCCGTCGTATTTTCCTGCCCAGCGATCCGGGATATTGGCCGGAACACAGCTACCTTGAATGGCATAGAAAGAGACATGGGTTTTAAGGACAAAAAGTCAGCCCTTGACATTTCTATTTTGCTACCTTAACCTCAGCGCTTCAACGATCCTCATATGCGCGGCGCGGATCACGGATTAGAAAAGAGTTTCTATCGTTCTGTTGCCGGTCAGGATGTCATCTATAGGAATAAGGTTTTTCTGAACCTCCCGCCGATAGTCTTGTTTGTCCTATGAATACTGCCCGTTCCAGAGCGATTCAAGAAATATCCTGAGAGGAAGGACTGTGATCTCGCCCAATCTCCGCGTCCTCGGATCGAGACTAACGCAGAGGTAACGTTTCATCTTCTTTTCTTCGGCAAGGGCCTTGAGGGACCTCAAATCCTGAAGCGATACGTTGTTTTTCGCCTTGACCTCCACAGCGGTGTGGTCCCCAATGATGAAGTCGACCTCAAAGCCACTCGGGCAAAAGGGGACGTTCTTAAGAAATGATTCCTGAGAAGTAACTCGATCTTTGAAGTAGTTGCAGACTTCATAAAAAATTAATGTAGTAACTATAATGCGTTGGAAAGTACATATTTTGACGAACTGTTTAAAAGGCACTTACTTCTCAGGGATCAGAAATTAAATAAAAAAAGGAATAACAGGGGGATCATCATTATTCCATTATCTTTTATTGGCAGAGTTGATTCTCATGTGACCATTGGGAACATATTGTGTTGTCTTTACATTAATGGCTATGGATAACCAATTACAAGAGTTTTGGGGAAGAGAGGAAAAGTTAAATTTCTTAAGAATGTTCTACTGTATTTGTCATCACTGTCGTCATATATCATGACAAATGACGACTTAATTGCAATATATTTTTTGACCCTGCTCCAGACAAAATGACAAAAGCAAAAGGGGACGTTGTCTGTCGACTGTTTGTCTTGCAAAATCGCATGTTTTACCTGATAATAGTAAGTATGAAACGGTGGTATGTCGTGAATACGAAGCCGAAGAATGAAGACCGTGCCGCGAATAATTTTCTTGGTGGGGGCATTGAGGCGCTCTCTCCCAAACTGCGAATGAGAAAATACAAAGAAGGCAAGTTCATCGATTATATAGAGCCGATGTTCCCGGGCTATATCTTTGTAAAATTCCATCCTGTCGATGATTTCCGTCTCGTCAAATACACCCGTGGGGTAAAGACGATCGTCAATTTCAACGGCAATATAATTCCGCTCCGGGATGAGGTCATCACCTTTATCAGGGGTCGCCTTGAGGACGGTGTGGCGACAATAAAGAAAAAGGACTTTAAGAAAGGCGAGAAGATCTTTATCAAGGACGGACCCTTTAAGGGTCTGACAGGGATATTTGAAAAGGCGCTGGACGGCCAGGAACGTGTCGCCATCCTCCTCGACAGCGTCAATTATTCCGCCAGGATGGAGATTGACAGGGATCTGCTGACAAGCGGATAAAGACAGAAGAGCAGAGGTTGAGAAGGTGAGAGGAGCAGCAGGCGGAAGGGCAGAAGGTGAGAGGTATAGTTGATAATAAAGCACTTCAGAGATCTTGAAGTATATAAAAAGGCTTTTGCAGCAGTCATGAAAATATACGAGGTTTCGAAAGGATTTCCAAAAGACGAAACTTACTCCCTGATAGACCAGATGCGTCGTTCCTCGAGATCCGTATGTTCTAATCTTGCCGAGTCATGGCGAAAAAGGCGATACAAAGCAGTTTTTAGAAATAAAATAACAGATGCAATGCAAGAGGCATCTGAAACACAAAGCTGGCTGGAGTTCTCATTTGCATGTAAGTATATCGATACGGATATTTTCAATAGGCTTGACAACGAATATGAAGAAATAATTGCCATGCTTAACGGGATGGAGAAAAATTCTGATAAGTTTTGTTTTTAACTCACCCTCTCACCTTCTGCTCTTCTCACCTTCTGCCTCAACTCATGGGGGTACATTATAGAACTTTACGGTAACACACAGGGACTGCATTACCTCATCAAGCGAAGGCTCACCAATCTTTATAAAAAAAGGGTTGAACCCGCTGCCATCATCTCTTTTGATACAGCCCGGCAGATTATGCAGATCTCAAAGGAGACATCGCGCCAGATAGGCATCCTCATAAACAGGAGGGGCCTCGTGGAATACGTGATCGTCGGGGACAACAGGGGGATAGAGATACCGAGGCTCTCCACGGAAAGGGTCGGCAGGGCGCGTTTCAGGGGCTTAAGGTTCATCCACACACATCTGAACGGAGAGCTGCTTTCCAGGGAAGACCTGACCGATCTGGCGATCCTTCAACTGGATCTTGTTGCCTGTATAACCGAAAGGGCGGGCGAGAGGGGAGAATCGGTCCATATAGGCTACCTGATCCCGGAGAACAGGGAGGGGAGGGCCTGGGCGTTTATGGATCCTCTCAATATACAGGACCTTGATGTTGATTTTATCTCCTTCATTACCGAGCTGGAAAATGAATTTGTGCGCGCCCGCGGCAGGTTTTACGTTACCGGCGGGGACAAAGACCAGTGTGTCCTCGTCAGCGTCGTCCCTCCCGGTCGGGGGAAGAATATCGAGGATCACGTTGCAGAGCTGAAAGATCTCTGCTACTCGGCCGGCATCACGGTGCTCGATACGATCACCCAGAGACCGAAGGAACTACACCCAAGGTATCTCGTGGGAAAAGGGAAGATCGGGGAGATCGTCATGAGATGCCAGCAACTCGGCGCGGACCTCCTTGTCTTTGGTGAGGAATTGACGCCGGGCCAGATGAACAGCATCTCATCGATGACGGAACTGAAGGTCATCGACAGGAACCAGCTCATCCTCGATATCTTCGCCGGGCGGGCGAACACGAATGAGGCGAAGATCCAGGTAGAGCTGGCGCAACTGAAATACATCCTCCCGAGGCTCGCTGGAAAAAACACGGCATTTTCACGGCTGACGGGCGGCATCGGCGGAAGGGGCCCCGGAGAGACAAAGCTCGAGATAGACAGGAGGCGCATCAGGGACAAGATCTCTTTTCTGGAAAAGAAGCTTATTGAGATCAGAAAGGTGAGGGAGAAGAAACGGGAGAAGAGGCGGTTTTCAGGCACGCCTATCGTATCGATCGTGGGGTATACCAATTCCGGCAAGTCGACGCTCCTGAACCTCCTCACGAAAAGTACCGTTGAGGTTGAAGACAAGCCGTTCAGCACGTTGAATCCCACGACCCGGACTATCAAGTACCCGGAACGGAAGGCGATCATCCTCACCGACACCGTCGGTTTTATCGAGAGCCTGCCCCAGGTCCTTCTCAGGGCCTTTATCGCAACGCTGGAAGAGCTTGAAGACGCCCATCTCCTGATACATCTTGTTGACGTCAGTGCGCCGGATTTCGAGGAGAAGATAGGTATTGTCGAAGATACGCTGCGTACCCTTGCACTGGACGACAAGAAAAGGATCATTGTCTTTAACAAGATTGACAGGATAGACAGGGCGTTCCTTCAATACGTTGAACAGAGGCACCGTGCCGTCTCGATCTCATGCACAAAACGAGAGGGTATTGAACGGTTGATAGAGACGATAGAGAAAACCCTGAGCATAGCTCATAGCTGCTAACAAAGTGAAAAGCCCTCTTAATTCGTGAATCGTAATTCGTAATTGGACGAACCCAATGAAAGGTGAATGTGTCATTGCGAGCGGAGCGCGGCAATCTCATTAATAGTTCATACCCTATGAGGTCGCTACGTCGCTTCGCTCCTCGCACATTGTGCTTTTCCACTTACGTCTCACGAATTACGAATTACGGTTGTTCTCGCCGAACACCTGATCCCGAACGGATTTATTATAATTTCGATATACGATATACGAACTACGATATACTGTGAGCTATCAGTTCTGCTGCTTTAAAAGCACTGATACAATGTACCTGTCCGGTTCCGGAAAATCGTATTGAACGAGTTCGCCGATTGTTACCCACCTGACCTCGTCATGGTCCTTAAGCCGGATGTCCCCACTCACGTAAGAAGCGCGATAGGCATATATTTTGATCGCTGACTGACAGTTGAGGACATGCCTGACGGAGCAGAGATAATCTCCGACGGTGATCTCGATGCCAAGCTCTTCCTCTATCTCCCTCTTCAGGCATTCTTCCAGGGATTCACCCTCTTCCATCTTTCCCCCGGGGAATTCCCATGGGTAACCTGCATAAGCGCGTTTTCTTTTTGCAATGAGGACCATGCCGTCTTTTTCAATAACCGCGGCGGTAACAGGGGTATAATAGAGGTCATCCATGTTCGATGTCCTTATACCGAATTGCCTTCATTCATATAGCTTCGTTGCCTTCGTCGTCATCGACTCGACGTACTAAAATGTACGCCTCCGTCGCCTCCTCCTCGTCGCCTCGCTCTATTTTTGAATGCAATTCGGTATTGAGAATATCTGGCATCATGATCAGGCGGGCTACCGGATGAGGTCGATCTTCGTCAGCGTTGTCTGGTTTGATACCCTTGGCGCATTGACAAGATTCCACGCAACGTACTGTTCCGCATAGAGATCTTCCGCGGACATACCGTCAACAGGTACAACGACTGAAAGCCCCCTGAAGGCAGCGCCGCTTGCCGTGTAGAGGACTGCCCCGTGAGCCGCTGTCCCGACGACGATGACTGTTTTTACGTCTTTCTCCTTGAGGATCTTTTCAAGATCTGTGCCGAGGAATTTATCCGGCCCGGAGGTCACAACCGGTTCATTCGCGCGCGGAGCAAGCCCTTGGGCAATATCTGTTGTTGCGGCACCGGGAGAAAGGCTATAGACCACAGGGACCCCCTTTGCACGGGCAAAGGCAAGGAGCTTCTTGACCCCTGGTATGGATGCGATGCAGCGGGGCCGCCTTTCGGCATTACAGGTTTGTTTATTAAAATCGAGCATCAGGAGGGCCGTTGTTTTCGGGTTCACTGTTACAGGTTTCAGTTCCGGCGCCGCCGGGACCTTCACGGTATTCCATTCGTCAATAATATTCCCGGCATGCAGGGCGGAAGGGGAAAAAGCACAAAAAGCTGTGAGAAAACAGGCATAAATCATCACGTATCCCATAATGGAAACAAGGCGTCGTTCCATGATAACCTCCCTTTCGGTGATATTTGTCTCCAAATGCTAACGATTTACATGGGGTTTGTCAATAATATGCATGAACGGAGCCAATGGCGAGAAGAATCAGTTTAAGGTTAAGGTTGAGGAGAACCAGAGTTTGCTTAACCTTAGCCTGAACCTTAGCCTGCTTTTTGCTGACTGCTGATAGCTGTACTAACCCCTTAAGTTATTGTGAAATCAGGCGACAAATCTTATGGAATATTTATGGAGAGTAGCGCACAGAAAAGAATCCTCGTAGCAGAGGACAGCAAATCTCAGGCAAGGATCCTTGCTGATACGCTTTCAAGGAACGGTTATGCCGTAACTCTTGCTGAGGATGGGCTGACAGGACTTTACAAGCTCATGGAGACAAAGCCCCACCTCGTTATCAGCGATGTATGGATGCCGCGGATGAACGGCTATGAATTTTGCCGGACATTGAAGAATGACCAGGACCTCCGGAATGTCCCCGTAATCCTCCTCACGTCGATGTCGGATATTGAAGATATTGTCAAGGGTCTCGAGGCCGGGGCAGATTACTACATTACCAAGCCCTACGATAAAAGCATCCTGCTTGCCAAAGTGGAGCTGATCCTTTCAGGTGTCGTGCCTGCCGGGACAAGCGATACGAGGACACCGGTCGAGATAAAAACAAATGGCAGGGTCCACAGTGTCTTCCTGGAACCGCAGAAGGTAGTCAATTTTCTTCTTTCTACCTATGAGAACCTTCTCTCACAGAACAGGGACCTTACGCATACCAAGATAGAATTAAAGAAATTGAATGACCACCTCGAGGAAAGGGTCAGGGAGAAGACCGGGTATCTTGAAAAAGAGATAGCGGAACGGAAGAAAACCCAGGACGCACTTATAGAGTCAGAGACGAGATACCGCAGCATCTTCGAAAATGCTGTTGAAGGTATCTTTCAGAGCACCCCCGACGGCCATTTCATCAATATGAATCCTGCGTTCGTCAGGATGCTCGGTTATGGGTCGTTCCAGGAGGCATGTGAAGGTATTAACGACATTCCGACGCAGTACTATGTTGATCCTGGCGACAGAGCTCACTTTATGGAGATACTTGAGCAGAAGGGTATTATTCTTGAGTTTGAATCAAGGGTATATAAGAAGGACGGAAATATTATATGGACCTCGGTAAACGCCCATACCGTCAAAGACAAGAAGGGCAACATCCTTTACTATGAAGGTACTGTGGAAGATATTACCGAGTCGAAAAAGACAGAAGAGGCGCTGAAAAAGAGCTTTGCACACCTGCGAAAGACCCTGGACGGTACGGTGAAAGCCCTTGCTACAACGATAGAGATGCGGGACCCATACACGGCAGGCCACCAGAGACGTGTTGCACAGCTTGCATGCGCGATTACAAAAGAGATGGGGTTTTCAGAAGACGCCCTGGAGGGCATGCAGGTCATGGGGTTCCTCCACGATATCGGTAAGATCGTGGTTCCCGCAGAGATCCTCAGTAAACCCGGTGTTCTCAACGAGCTGGAATTCAATATGATCAAGGCCCACGCACAGGTCGGCTACAATATCCTGAAGGGGATCGAGTTCCCGTGGCCCGTGAATGATGTTGTCTTGCAGCACCATGAACGGTTAAACGGGTCGGGATACCCACAAGGTCTCACAAAAGAGAATATCATCGTAGAGGCCCGGATCCTGGCCGTTGCGGATGTTGTTGAGTCGATGGCATCGCACAGGCCCTATCGTCCTGCCCTCGGCATGGACAGGGCCCTCGAGGAGATCGTGCAGAAAAAGGGGGTTCTCTACGATGAAGATGTCGTAGACGCCTG
>JAQTNJ010000024.1:3203-4827 GCA_028713955.1 Syntrophorhabdaceae bacterium | reverse complement strand
ATCCTGCCGTGACTCTGATATACTATTGAGCCGTGTCATCCCGCTACCAGATAATAGTATCGACCTTGAGTCCCCTGAAGCAAAGGTTCTTCAGGATACTCTGGTTGACAAACGTTGTATCTCTCATAGGCACGCTCATGCACGAGGTCGGGGCCGCATGGCTCATGACCACTCTTGCCCCCACCCCTTTTATGGTTGCAATGGTTCAGACTGCGTCAACGTTCCCCTTTTTCCTCCTTGCCCTTCCGGCAGGCGCCCTCGCCGATATCATAGACCGGCGGCGTCTTTTATTGATGACGCAGGTATGGATGCTCATTGCATCCATCGTTCTTGGCGTACTGACCGTTTCCGGCATGACAACACCCCTGGTCCTCCTTGCCTTAACCTTCTTTCTTGCGCTGGGCGCTGCAGTAAATGCCCCTTCCTGGCAGGCGATCATCCCTGAACTGGTGGAGCGCAACGAGTTGCCTTCGGCAATAGCCCTTGGTTCGGTGGGATTTAACCTTGCGCGTGCCGTGGGACCCGTAATCGGTGGTTTGATCGTTGCAGCCCTCGGGCCCGGTATAACGTTCCTTCTGAACGGCATCTCATTTTTTGGTGTTGTTATTGTTTTGAAACGATGGAAAAGGGCGCAACGGACGAGCACGCTTAAAGAGGAACGGCTGGTGAGTGCAATGCGGGCGGGCATACGCTATATCAGGAATGCGCCGGAGGTAAAATCGGTGTTGATCCATACCATCTTCCTTTCCTTTTTCTGCAGCTCTCTTCCGGCCTTTCTGCCGATCATTTCGAGAGAATATCTCGGACTTGGTTCATCGGGGTTCGGGGCCCTCCTCGGTTTTTTTGGGTTCGGGGCCCTCCTCGGAGCAACGTTTTTACCGGTTCTCCGGCAGAGGTTCTCGCTCAACCTTATTATTCTCATGGCGACAAATATCTTTGCGCTTGCGACCGCTACCGTGGCGAACCTCCATTCTTTCATCTTTCTTGCAATTGCCATGGTAGTAGGCGGTATGGCCTGGCTTATCCTTATCTCGACCCTCATCGCGGTGGTCCAGTCGGTTATCCCTGCCTGGGTGCGGGGGCGGGTACTGTCCGTCCACATGCTCTCATTCTTCGGCGGTCTGGCAGGAGGAAGCGCCCTGTTCGGTTTGATAGCAGGCGGGATCGGCATACCCTCAACACTGAACATCGTAGCCGGATGTCTGGTTATTACCACGGCCATTACCTGGAACTATAAACTGAAAAGCGGGGAAGAACTCGACCTGAGCCCTTCCATGCACTGGCCTTCACTTGTTGTTTCCGGTCAGCCTGATTTTGACGAGGGCCCCGTCCTCGTTGTCGTTGAATACAATATAGATCCGGCAAAGGCCGCGGGATTTACGGATTCCATGCAGGCACTCAAAACGATCCGCAGGCGCGACGGCGCTATACGGTGGAACCTCTTTCACGATCTCACGGATCCGGGCCACTATATAGAATCATACATTGTCGAATCCTGGGGTGAACACCTCCGGCAGCATGAGCGGATCACCGTTGCAGACAGAGAGATTGAGAAGAAAGTCCTTTCATTCCACCTTGACGGGAAACCGCCAAAGGTCATGCACTTTCTCGCCGAACCGCTCCC
>JAQTNJ010000024.1:0-3103 GCA_028713955.1 Syntrophorhabdaceae bacterium | reverse complement strand
TATCCATGGATGAGATAGATAAAAAGATACTCAACCTTATACAGGAAGAGTTTCCGCTCACAGAGAAGCCCTTTGCCGACATCGGGAAACAGGTCGGGATCAGCGGGAAAGAGGCAGTGAAACGGGTAAAGACGCTGAAAGAAAACGGCATCATACGGAGGATCGGTCCCATACTCGAACGGAAAAAGCTTGGCTATGTGAGTGTCCTCTGCGGTGTACACATTGATGACAACAGGATCATGGAAGTCGCCCGGGAGATCAACGGGCTGACAGGAGTTACCCACAATTACGAGAGGGAAGGCGACCTGAATCTCTGGTTTACCATTACAAAAAAGACGATCGGGGAAATAGACCGCGCACTCTCAGACCTTGAGAGGACCTACGGACTGAGGATATACCGGTTCCCTGAAAAAAAGACGTTCAAGATAAAGACATATTTTCCGTTGTAGGCCACTGCGCGGCAGTAATAAGCGATGAGTTCGGAGTACGCGGATAAACAGTAATGAGGGATCATGAATGAAGAATTAAAAATAGGCAATCGGCAATCGGCAATCGGCAATCGAAAAAGGGTTTTTCTCGTCGACGGCAACTCCTACCTCTACAGGGCGTTTTATGCAACCCCTCACCTCTCAAACTCAAAGGGTATGCCGACGAACGCCATCTATGCCTTTATCAGCATGATCAAAAAGCTCATGAACGCCGAAAACCCTGACACCTTTGTCATCGTCTTTGATTCAAAGGCGCCGTCCTTCAGAGAAGAGATATCGAAGGCGTACAAGGCCCAGAGACCGCCGATGCCGGACAACCTTTCGATACAGATACCGTATGTGAAAAGGATCATCGGGGCCATGGGTATACCGATCCTTGAGATGGACGGTTTCGAGGCCGACGATATTATCGGCACTATCGTGAACGGGCTCAAAGAACATGACGATATGGAAACATATATCGTGACCAGCGATAAGGATATGATGCAGCTTCTGTCGGAAAAGGTCTTTATCTATGATTCAATGAAAAACCAGTTGATAAGCGAAAAAGAGGCAGAGGAAAAATTCGGTGTCAGGCCTTCTCTCATGATCGACTATCTGGCTCTTTGTGGCGACACATCGGATAATATCCCCGGCGTGCCGGGCATCGGCGACAAGACAGCGCGGGAGCTTATAAGCGGCCTTGGATCCATCGATGCGATCTATAACAATATCGAAGAAGTGAAAAAACCATCGGTCAGGGGAAAGCTACTGACCGGGAAAGACCTTGCTGTCATGAGTAAGCAGCTCGCGACTATACGGCTCGATGTACCTGTAGACGTAAGCCTTGTGAACCTCGAAAACAGGGGGCAGGACCTTCAGGAACTGCGAAGGATCTACAGGGAACTTGAGTTTACATCCCTTTACCGGGAGATCAAGGCAGACGGCAGAGAAAAAGTGGAATGGAAAGAAGCAGGGCTTACACAATTAAACATGAGATCTATCGCCATCATGGCAGCCTTCCAGGGGAGAACCTCCGGTGATTTGTACCTTGACGGTTTTGCCGTCTTTGACGGGGAAGGCGCCTTCTTCTCGCAAAACGAAAAAGAGCTGTACGAAATATTTTCCTGTGCCGGAGAGATCGCCACTTACAACCTGAAAAAGCTGATTATCATAAACCTGCGGAAGGGAAAAACGGCAGAGGGGAAAGGGAGCGGAGGAGCGCCCCCGCAGTTCTTCGATGTTATGCTTGCCACGTACCTGATAAATCCGCTCCGGAAGGACTACGCGCTGGGATCGATCATTGAGGAATACCTCGACGCGGACCTTACACCCCGGGAGCAGAAATCCATGCTTATTGAGAGCGCCTGCCGGCTATTGGAACTGAAGGATATCTTACTCCACACCATAGAGGCACAGGATCTTGCAAACCTTTATTACAGGATAGAGCTCCCGCTCATAGAGGTACTGGCGGACATGGAACAGACCGGCGTGAAGGTTGACAGGAAGATCCTTGGCGAACTGTCGCGTGATTTCGATACAAGACTCACCGGCATCGTGAAAGAGATCTACGATCATGCAGGAGAGCCGTTCAACATCAATTCACCGCAGCAGCTCTCCCGCATTCTTTTCGACACGCTGCACCTCACGCCCGTGAAAAAGACAAAAACCGGCTACTCAACGGATATCGAGGTCCTTGAAACGCTCTCGCTCCAGCACCCTTTGCCGAAAAAGATCCTCGAGTACAGAACGCTGACCAAACTGAAAAATACCTACATCGACGTTCTTCCCACTCTCATCAACCCCCATACGGGAAGGATACACACGACCTTCAACCAGATGGTCACGGCAACGGGCAGGTTAAGCAGCAGCGACCCGAACCTCCAGAATATCCCGATCCGCGGAGAGGAAGGCATGAAGATACGGGGGGCCTTTGTGCCGGAGGACGGCTGCATCCTCCTCTCGTCTGATTATTCGCAGATCGAGCTCCGTGTTCTTGCCCACCTGTCACAGGATGCTTCCCTCATCGATACATTCCTCAACGACGGCGATATCCACACAACCGTTGCCGGCAGTGTATTCATGGTGAAGCCGGAGAATATAACATTCGAAATGCGCAGGACCGCAAAGGTCATCAACTTCGGTATTATCTATGGCATGAGCGCCTTTGGCCTCTCGAAAGAGCTTGGTATTTCGCAAAGAGAGGCACAACAGTTTATTGACGGTTACTTCGAAAGGCATAAGGGCGTCAGGGAGTATATGGACAGGACCATCGGGGAGGCACGTGCCAACGGTTTTGTAAGAACCCTTTTCGGCAGGATGCGCTATATCCCGGAGATCAACAACACCGATGCGAACATCCGGGGCCTCGGGGAACGCGCTGCCATGAATACGCCTATTCAGGGCAGCGCCGCCGACATCATCAAGATGGCCATGATCAATATCCACCGGAAGATCAATGAGCGGGGTCTCTCCTCGAGGCTCATCCTCCAGATCCACGACGAGCTGCTCTTCGAGGTAAAAGAGGAGGAAACTGCCGGGATGGAGACACTGGTGCGGGAGGAGATGGAGCGGGTAGTTACCCTTTCCGTTCCCCTGAAGGTTTCGATTGGAAAGGGAGATAGCTGGGCTGCGGC
>JAQTNJ010000023.1 GCA_028713955.1 Syntrophorhabdaceae bacterium | reverse complement strand
GACAAAAACCCGTTAATTGCCTCTCCGGCATTGAGTGTGGGAACTATGACGCTAATCATAAAATAATTTCTTCAATTTTGTTTTAAAAATGTCTTTGCTGAAAATAGGTACCATCATATTCCACAAGCACTTATTAGTAGCCTTTTTCCCGCTTAGATTGGCTTTTCTTTTTCTAAGCATACTGGGCAACAACAGAAGCGCACCGCCAATTGCCCGGAAATACAACATTCCTTTCCCATGCCTCACGACAAAATAGATAAACTCAGTAATCGTTGCCGCAAGGATTTCCGGCAAGCAAAACAACGCCAGTCCTAATGGTGCATTCTTGACTTTCACCAAATAGCTATTTCTTAACGTATAGTATACCTCCAGATCGCTCCAGCGACCAATCGATGATCTGACCTTATGATAGACAATCGCCCGGGGTACGTACAGTACTTTCCATCCGGTAAGCTGAGCCCTGAAATTAAGATCCGAATCCTCGTGGATGAGAAAAAACTCTTCGTCCAAAAAACCTATTTTCCCTATCATTTCTCTCCTATATAAGGCAGCTCCGGCACACGCGCCAAACACAAACTCCTCGCTGGAAAAGTTTTCTGCACTTTCACCCTCCCCTCGCTTATAGCCTTTGAGAGACCTTACAAACCCATCGCCCGCACTATCAATCACGCTGCTCCCATGGACCAAAATTTTCGAAGCACATATACCAACTGCAGGGTTTCTATCCATAGCATTAACTAATTCTTGAAGCCATCTGCTGTCGGGCTCAGCGTCATTATTCAAAAGTGCGATATACACTCCTTTGGTATATTCAAGTCCTATGTTATTGCCCCCTGAGAAACCCAGGTTCTTATCGATGTGCTTAAACTGAAGCGGAATATCGGTTGAATACGTATTTAGATATGTTCGGAGTAAACCCAGGTTCTCGTCTGAGGAACCATTGTCAATCAGAATAACTTCAAAGTCTTTGAAGGTCTGCTTTTCGAGTGCCCTCAGACAGTCTACGGTAAACCGTGTGCCATTATAATTTAGGATTATTACGCTTACCCTTGCCATTTCCTTATAAGCCTATCCTTGAAACACCATTTTTATTATTTTGTATGTCTTTTATGAAAATACCTGTCTCTCAATAATAATATTTCTTGGGAAATCTCCGTGCGTTGTCTTTTTCAGTCATTTCAGTATAAACCTTTTGAGAACCCTTAAGGGATCCAGGATAAACTTCCCCAACGCATAATCTTTGGATTTCCTGATCGCATCGTAGCTGTTATTTAATTGCTGATTATCTAAATAGAGATTAATGGGGTCAGGAAATTCCCTGCCATACAGCGGCAGGTGGTTTAAGTAGATTTGCCGTAAAAGGAATCTCCGTTTTTCTTCATCAATCTTTTGAACCATTGAATCTTTTCGGACACGGTAAAAAAAATGGACTTCAGGTAATTTATAAACCCCCCTACCCAGTTCAATCAGTGATAACCAGAGATCCCAGTCCTCATAGCCGTAAAGCATA
Source organism: Syntrophorhabdaceae bacterium (assembly GCA_028713955.1). Lineage (NCBI taxonomy): Bacteria > Pseudomonadati > Thermodesulfobacteriota > Syntrophorhabdia > Syntrophorhabdales > Syntrophorhabdaceae > Syntrophorhabdaceae bacterium. The sequence goes on along the minus strand of JAQTNJ010000023.1, from coordinate 21,776 downwards.
TTAGGATTATATCCGCCTGCGGCTTCCCAATCCTGTCTTCTGAAAAAGGCACTACAGAATATCCGGTTCCCTACAAGTTCATGCTGGAGGCTGTATTCCCGTAGGTTCCATCGTCCGGTCTTTTCACCGAACATCTCCGCTTCACAATATACAATACCGACATTCGCATCGTTATCGAGTATTTTAACAGCTTCTTCAGCGTACCTGCTGCCTATTGTATCGTCGGCATCAAGCGGCAGGATATATTCTCCACGGGACTCTTTGATACCCTCATTACGTGCATCGGCAAGACCTTGATGGGGCGTCGCAAGAACCCTGGTTTTAGGTTTTGTGTATCCGGAAAGTAACCTGTTCGTCAACTCATCCGTGGAGCCGTCGTTGATGATAATGATTTCAATATCCTGATAGGTCTGGCCCAAAACACTTTCTACGGCCTCTTCAATATACTCTCCGTGATTATAGCAGGGTATGATAACCGAAATTTTTGCCATCTATAGATTTTAACAAAACCGGCCAAAGCATGTAAAGCCACTTTTGTTCTTCAGGGCAATAAAAAAGCCAAATACCGATAGATAGTTACAAACATTTCCAAGATGGAAAGGCTCAAGATGATGGTCACTATAGACGATAGTTAAAGCTTTGTGATAGGATAGATATTGGAACCCATCGGGTATTCGGAGGCAAGGATTCTCAGTATGCCGTCTAAAGAAAGCATCATTGAACCGCCTAAAAAGATCATTCATATCGAGTGGAGAGAATTGTGGGCCTATCGAGACCTGTTCCTGGTCCTGGCATGGCGTGATATCTCGGTACGATACAAGCAGACCTTGCTGGGAGTGCTTTGGGTGATACTCCAGCCGGTGATGACCATGGCGGTCTTTACCTTCATTTTTAACCGTATGGCCGGCATTGAGAGCGGTGACGGGACGCCGTATCCTGTTTTTCTTTATACCGGTCTTTTGCTCTGGCAGTATTTTTCATCCACCGTCAACAACTCTGCCCAATCCATGGTTGCAAACGCGAGCCTTATCCAGAAGGTCTATTTTCCGCGACTGATCATACCGGCCACGAGCGTTACGACGGCATTTGTCGATCTCGCGGTTTCATCTGCCATTCTCGTGCTGATGATGGCGTATTATGGTTTTATGCCGCAGCTGGTCGGGGTTGCGATCATTCCTCTCCTGTTATTGATCGTGACATTCACTGCCTTAGGCGTCGGGCTTTTTCTTGCTTCGTTGAACGTCAAGTACCGGGATGTGCGGTACGCGCTTCCATTTTTTATCAATATAGGCCTCTATATAACCCCCGTCATCTATCCCGCCTCCATGCTGGACAAATATCCTGTAGTAAAAACGCTTTTTCTTTGTCTCAACCCAATGGCGGGCGTCATCAACGGCGCACGGGCCGGATTGCTCGGAAGATCGCCTATCGAATGGGGCGCGCTTGCCGTGTCTCTCTTTGTCGGTATCGTCTACTTCCTGCTCGGACTCCTCTATTTCAGACGGACGGAATCTTATTTCGCCGATATCGCATGAAGGGTCCCATAGAATGAAACCGATCATAGAGATCAGAGATATAGGGAAAAAATACACGATCGGAGTCCATCGGGGCTACCTGAGCTTGCGTGAACAACTGACGTCAAAAACCGCACGAGCGGTCAAGTCCCTTATCCGGGGAAATGATAAAAGACGTAAGGATGAATTCTGGGCGCTGAGAGATGTAAGCTTCAACGTAAACGAAGGGGAGACCATCGGTATTATCGGTCGCAACGGTGCGGGCAAGAGCACCCTGCTCAAGATCCTATCGAAAATTACGCCGCCTACAACAGGAAAAATAACGCTTCGCGGGAGAGTGGCAAGCCTCCTGGAAGTCGGGACCGGATTTCATCCTGAACTGACAGGAAGGGAGAACATCTATCTCAACGGCACGATCCTCGGCATGACGAGGGCAGAGATCAGCAAAAAATTCGACGAGATCGTGGCCTTTTCAGAGATCGAAAAATTCCTTGATACACCGGTCAAGCGATACTCGAGCGGGATGTACGTGCGCCTGGCCTTTGCGGTGGCCGCCCATCTCGAGCCGGAAATACTCCTGGTCGATGAAGTGCTGGCCGTCGGGGATGCGGAGTTCCAGAAAAAATGTCTTGGGAAGATGGGAGATGTTGCGCAGGAAGGGCGGACGGTTCTCTTCGTGAGCCACAACATGGGGGCAATAAGGCAATTATGCAACTCGGGAATTTTACTTACTGAAGGAAAAATTGCCGCTCTGGGCAAAACCGACATTGTGGTCGATGCCTACCTGCAAACCATAGCGATATCACACCCGACGGACGGAGGAGTGATCGCGTCAAACGACAAATTCGGCATAGCCCTGAAAAAGGTCGACATTCTTAATAATAAGGGTGTTGAATCTCCCGTCTTGCAGGCAGGAACATCCGGCTCCATCCGCCTTGTTCTTGAAACGATTAACCCGCAAAAAAACCTGCTTGTTTCGATCGCTGTCAATACCCTTAACGACACAAGGGTTTGCATTCTCCATACCGGGATATCCGACAACCGCGGTGTTGACCTGCAGCCTCCTGCGGCACGGTTGCTCTGTCATTTACCGAAGGTGCCTTTTCTTCCAGGGAGATACCGGCTGCATATCAAGATAGCTGAAGCAAACGGCGATACTATATTCAACGTGCCTTATGCCGCAGAGATCGCTGTTGAGGGCGGAGATTTTTTCGGAACAGGGAGATTGCCCGATGTTGCATGGGCAGGGGTTGCCCTGGTGGAGCACACATGGCAGGTCACGTAAATGTCTCTTAGAATAGCTTATTACGGCAATTGCTGGATGACCAATCTTGGGGAAGCCTTCATTGACATAGGGGCCATGGAGCTTCTGAAACAAGCGCTGCCGGGCAGCAATATTATTTTTGTTACACCAATGTCGCACTATTATAATAATGCCATGCGCCTGCAGTCCCGGAAAACATTCACGTCCAAAGAAAAATGTTTTCGCAACGCAGCGCATCTCGGTCTCTATATAAAAGCGGACCTGTTTGTCATGAGTGGGATGTTTGCAACCGAAGAATTTTTGCGTACAGGCAGCGCGACATACTGGGTCAACGATTTCTTGAAATCGCATCCTGATATGAAAGTTCTCTTCATGGGGATTGGCGCCCAGCAGTATAACCAAAAAGAGGTGAAAGCATTCTTCGAATACACAGAGGCAAACGTCAACCTTGCAGGTTTCATATCGCGCGATAACGAAACGTATGCATTGTATAAAGACCTGCTGCCAAACTGCCACCCCGGGATAGATTGCGCCTTCTTCGTAAGCGATGTTTATAACCCATGCGGCTTTTCCTCAAAAGACTATATCGTTTCAGCCTTTAACAATATACCCGAGCCTGATAGCTTACGGTCCTCGAAGGATGACATCATACGGCCGCAACACATGTTCTATACAGCAAAATATAACGAGAACATAAAAAACATATTCATCTCCGACGCTCCATATGATTATCTTTCACTATATGCAAACGCCAAAGAGGTGCATACCGACCTCGTTCATGCAACAATTGCGAGCCTCGCATATGATACAAAGGTCAAATATTACCATGATTCTAAAAGATCATCAGCATTCGCGGCTGCCGGGGCGGTCATGGATGGTCAGGGATACCTCCGCATACCCGGGAAAACACTTAAGGACATAAAATCTCGCATGATAGATACAGTGCGTAAATTGTTGTCCACCTGAAATAAGGAATCTATGCTATTTGATCCCGAAGCGCTCCACAACAAAACACTTTTTCTCGATGCCATCCTCCAAAAACCGGACCTCCTGGAAAGGGTAATCTCCCGCCATCTCCGGAAGCCCTTCAGGTATGTCCTGTTGCCCCGCGTCTGGGAACCAGGCGGTGGTGCGACGCTTTTCCGCATAGAATCGAGCGAAGGGCCGCTCCTGCTGAAAGTAAAGCACCGGAGCGTCTATATCGAAAGCCGCCTGGAAAGCGAGCCTGCTTTCCCGCGCAGGTCTTCCCTGCAGAACGAGCATGACTTTCTCCGCCTCCTGTCAGGCGAGCTGTTTGCGCGTACAGCGTTCTTCGACGAGGAGGGATCCATCCAGTTCCTTGCCCTCGAATGGCTCGAGCCGTTCCACGCTGCCGTGCAAACCATGACCGCCGCTCAACTTCTCGGAGCCTGGCACAAGATAGTTGATGCGGTCAGGACGCTCTATGGCATGGACATCGTCCACACCGATGTCCACGAACAGAATATTTGCTTCAGGAACGACACGCCTGTGCTGATCGACTTCGAGGAGGCAAGATTTTTACACCAGGACGTAGCCTTTGAAGATTCTCTCGATGTGATCGGCGCAAACAAGTTCGGCAGCACCGGCGAGTTTCCCCCGACCGGGGGATCAATCAATGGCCTCACCTGCCTCCAAAGGCTACGTAAGGTTTTCAAGCCTTTGATCCGGAAGCAGCTGCCCGAGCTCATCAAGGATGCCAATTTCGATAATTCCTGTCCCTACAATCTGGATGAGTTCCAGGAACCTGATCCACGAGTCTACCAATCACTCGATTTTCCCGGTTTCCGCGTTGAAGGACAGCGTCCGAAGCGGGACCTCAGGCAACTGTTCTTCGGATACCTGCTCTGCAAGTCCGCGCGGGAAGAAGGAACGATCACTCATGCAGACCTGGGGAGCAACCTGGGGGTGTTCTGTTTTGAGGCAGTCAGCTACCCGTTCGTCAATTTCTCATTAGGGCTGGAAGCTTTTCAGAAATACGTCGATATAGCAAATATTCTGGCGTTTCTCTACGATCTCTCAAGGACAAGGTTTGCTGCTTTTATATGTGGCGAAAACAACATCAGGGATGAATCGAAGAATATTAATTTCATTACTATGTTTTCTGTTTATCACCACATCGACAGAAAGGATGCCTTTCTCGGAGAGTTAAAAGAGCTAAGCGCAAAATACCTGCTGGCGGAATTTGCCACTCAGGACAGGTACTATCCCCAACGGGGGGGGTTGCCTCACGAGCTGGATCATATTCAAAGCGCGGCAGGGTATACGAAGCGCTACCTGCTTGCCTTATCGCAGGATTACCAGAGGCCGATCATCCTGTTCACTAATCAGAGCTTGACGTTCTTTGATCGCCTGTTTATCAGGATCGCTAATTCAAGGCTGCGTTCAATCGGGTGGACGGTCTTGTCCCTCCTCCGGCAGGTCGCCGTCTTCCGTGCGAGGCATAAGCAATATGGGTAAGATCCTTGCATATCTAAAACGCTTTTGCTCATTGTCGGGTCCACGCCTTCTCCGTCCTGCTGTCCCGATGTGCTACGACGGCCTGAAATGGATTGCCGGCAACGCGATCAACGGCGCCGGGATCCCTGTCTCCAACGTTCTGAAAAAACCCTATCCTGAGGTGACCGGATATGTTATTCCCACTCTTTTGAATTTTGGTAAGTTTGAACTGGCTCTCCAGCTTGCACGCTGGTTGATATCCGTCCAGAATAAAGACGGCTCCTGGTCGGACCCTTCAGGGGAAACATCCTATACTTTTGACAGCGGCCAGGTCCTGAAAGGGCTTCTCGCAGTCCTCCCCCGATTGCCCGAAGCTGAAGATGCGATCCGTCGCGGATGCGAATGGATGCTCGCGCAGATCAAGCCTGACGGACGGGTCACCACGCCCGACAAGGGCAGCTGGATATTGCCCGGCGGAGAAGAGGTGAGCGAGAACATCCACCTGTACACGCTCGAAGCGTTGCGCAATGCCGGCATGCTCTTCAACGAGCCCCGTTATATTGAGGCTGTGGAACGGGCCTCAGCATATTACCTGGCTCAACCGGCTCTTACCCGCTTCAATACCCTGTCCCACTTTCATGCCTATGTGCTGGAAGCGCTTGTGGACCTCGGTCATCCGGACACAGCAGCAGACGGAATGGACGAAGTGGAGCGCCTGCAGAGAAAGGACGGTTCCATACCGGCCTACCCTGACGTAAGCTGGGCATGCTCCACCGGCATAGCGCAATATGCCGTCATCTGGTACAAACTGGGCAAGCGCGAACCTGCTGAAAAAGCGCTTGGTTGTCTAAGCCGCATACAGAACCGCTCGGGCGGGTTCTTCGGCAGCTACGGCCGCGGCGCAAACTATTTCCCCGACGAAGAGATCAGCTGGGCTGCCAAATTCGCCCTCGACGCCTATTACTGGCACATCCGTACGGCTTTCGATGCCGAAGTGCGCCTTTACTCCGACACCATCGAGGAGAGCGACGGGCGTTTTCAGGCTGTATTAAATGGCCTCGGCGATCTTTCGGGCCTGAGCGTTCTTGACGCCGGCTGCGGAAAGGGGCGTTTTGCACGGGCGCTGCTCGCGAGGTATCCATCGGCCAGGATCTGCGGCGTTGACATCTCAGATACAATGCTCCTCCACGTGCCGCCCGGGATCAAAACCAAACAGGGCAGCCTCCTGAACCTGCCCTTCGGCGATAGCTCCTTCGATCGTGCCTACTGCGTAGAAGCCCTTGAGCACGCAATAGATCCATCAACGGCTATCTCTGAGCTTTGCCGGGTGGTAAGACCCGGGGGCCTCATCGTGATCGTGGACAAGAACATACAGCGCAAGGGTGCCCTTGAGACCGAGGCGTGGGAACAATGGTTCGAACAGAATGAGATCGAGATATTGCTGGGCAGGCATTGCCGCGATGTGCGGTCGGAATTTATCACCTATGGAGAAAGATCTGAACCAGACGGTCTGTTTATCGTTTGGCAAGGGACGCGTACATAATATGGACAAGACACCGAAGATATCGATAGTCCTGCCGACATATAACGGCACAAGGTTCCTGCACGAATCCATCGCGAGCTGCCTGGATCAATCATGCAAGGATATCGAGCTTATCATTGTGGACGATTGTTCCACTGAAGATGTTTCACGCATCACCGGCCGTTTTAACGATGAGAGGATGCGTCTTATCAGAAATGAGAGCAACCTGGGCCTTCCCGGCGCATTGAACGAAGGGTTCAGGGTCGCTGCCGGAGATTACCTGACGTGGACTTCGGATGACAATTATTATGCTCAAGGCGCCATCGAAGCGATGCGCGATAGGCTTGACGAGAACCCTGCTATAGATTTTGTTTATTGCAATTATACATTCATCGACAACGATGGCCGCCTTGGTGAATCGATCCGGACAGGAGTACCAGGCGAGCTGGATTCGTCCAACTGCATAGGCCCCTGCTTTTTATACAGGAGAAGGGTTTACGAGGTTGTGGGCGATTACGACCGGAATTGCTCTTTAGCCGAGGACTACGATTATTGGCTGAGGGTAAGAAAAAGATTTTCTATGGAAAAGATCGACGAAGATCTCTATTTCTTCAGGCTCCACGGATCTTCTCTTACGGAAAGATACAGGGATACGGACTATCTGCGCAGGCAGGTCGAAATGGTGAGAAAGAAAAACATGTCAATAGCAACGTATTATTTCTTAAGGAGCAGAGAATCTTTTTCCCTGGGCAACAACAGGGAGTCCTTCAAATTCGCCTTTCTATCGGCTCTGTTTAATCCTTTTAACAGCCATGTCTGGGCAATAATGGTCAGGGCCCTTTACAGAAAGCTTCGAAAAATGCTTGCCGGACCTTTGTAAAGGACATAAGGCGAACGGAAAGGAGGTCATGGAAGTTACAAAAGTTACCAACGTCCCCGATCTGCCTTGTCTTGAAGGTATTTGACCAACGATTCTTTTGATACCGTCTCTCGCGCTTTGGCGCTCGTGATGGTATATTTTTCACTTTGTGCGTCTTTAAGGTTTGCCTGCGCTACAGAGAACGCACGAGTTGCGTTGCCTTGCTTGAAGTAGATCTCGGCTTCAATATCTCTTATCTTGTAAACATATAAGCCACTGGGGTTTCTGGATGCTGCATACTTGTTTAAATAGGGGTCGATCCTGTGCGTCCAGAGGAGCGCCCTTTGTAAGTCGCCAAGGGACATGTAATAATTTGTTATCTGATAAATGTAATATGCCGACGATGGATAGTATGAATAGGCATTGAGCAAATATTCCTCTGCCTTCTTTTTGTCGCCGAGCAATGCATATGCTGTCCCGGTCACTAAAAAAAGCTCCGAGTCTTTGTCTCTCGACTGCTCGACCATCATAAGATTGCCCTGAAGCATGCGTTTGAATATCCCTTTTCTTTCTGCGTCCTTCTCGTTCGGAAATACATTGTTCAGTACGTTTATTGCCTTTATGCGTCCCTCGTTGTCGAAAGGCATCTCGTGAATGGAATCCATATATGCGTAATATGCGTCCTTTATAAAACCACCCTGGAGGTATATTGCGCCGTTATCGATCGATTTTTTTGACAGGTTTGCTCTCACAGTAAAGAACAGGCAGCTTATCAGCAACACAAGGACAGCGCAGGCGAGGACATGCTTAAAGCCTGTCCTCGTCGAACTCTCCACCGACCCTGGCAACATGGTGAAGGAAAAAACAAAAAAGGTTATGACAAAGGCAGGGATGTCAAAGGCAAAATCGACAGCGCCAAAAAGGATGATCGCACCCAACGCGACATGCGCAAAGATGCCCTGCTGCGTCTTTGCCGATCTCGATATCCCGTAGAGGACGCCGGCCATATACCATAGAGCGCACAGCAGACCGATCAGGCCGAGCTCAACAAGTATCTTCGTTACAACGCTGTGAGAATACTGCGTGTATACGCCGCCGTCGAACGACCTCCTGTACGCGTATTCAAATGTCCCGGGGCCGTAGCCGGCAAAAGGCCTTTCCTTGAAGGCGCTGATCCCGTTTCTCCATATCTCCGTCCGCGTGTTCAGCGTGGTGATCTGCGCCTGGGTGATCTTTGACTTCTTTTCCAGTTCTGCCCTCACGCCGGCCTGCACGCCTTTCTGACCTGCAAAGAAAAGCCCGTAGAGACATGCGCCGGCAAGGACCAGTATTCCCAATCCTGAAAAGAAACCCTTCAGATCCTTTTCGGTCACCGTCATCGAAATGTAGAGAAGCATCTCAATGGCGGCGATAGCCATTGCTATCCGGGACGTCGTAAGGATGATCCCGGTAATGATGACTGCCGACATCACGACGTAAGGAATCTTTTTTCTTATAACTCCGTAATGGAGAGCAACGGGAAGTACGCACGCCAGATACCCTCCCAGCGTATTGTGGTATGAAAAAGAAGAGGTCGGGATGGCCTGCCCCCTTACGATCTCACTGAACACGCCGCCCTTGAATATCTCAAAAAGGTTCGGGAACAGGACGACAAACTGGATGATGGCGCAAAGCGACGAAGCGAATGCTCCTGCCGCAAGCGCCTCCAATAATCCTTCCTTTTTCTCCGAGAAAGCATACACCGTGACACAGCACCCTGCCAGCAAAAGAACGCTGATCTCCCGGAGCGTGGAGAAGAGGCTCCACGTATAGGCAAGACCCGCAGCGTTCATCGCCAGGAAGGGGATGAAAAATATCAGGAACACAAGCAGTGACGTGCGCGTATCCCTCTCTCGGGCGTACTGCAGAAAAACCGTAGCGATCAACACGATGATAAAAGATGTTTCAATCCAGAATTTGTCGATATTGATGTAAAAAAGTGAAAGGTGGTTATTGCCGAGAAAAGGGATGAGGAAAAATACGATTATTGAAAAAAGCTTCTCTAACGCTGCCATTCATCCCAATTGTACTCCGTGACGTGCTGCTTGGCAACCTTATTTCTTTGCGGGGGTTGTCTTTGCGGCTGGCTTCTCAGGGGGTTTCTCCACGTTGGCGCTCAAACCATAGATGATCTCTCCCCCGTTCCCGTCGGATATCTTTACCTTGAAGCTTACCTTGCCGGAAAAATCATCCTTTACCGGCCACTGGACAAGGCCTGTAGCGCTGTCTATCGTCATACCCTGGGGGGCATCCATTAAAGCGTACGTCAGCTTATCTCCGTCAGGGTCAGTTGCCTTGACCTGGTATTTCATGATGTTTCCTTCGAACACCACCTGTTTGTCTTCCGTTACTTTAGGGGTTGAGTTCTTTATTTCAGTCGTTAATGTCCTCGGCTGCCCGAGCATCTCTCCGACGTAAGGGGTGATCTTTACGCCGATCTTGTCTCCTCTTTTAAACCCGCTGATGCTATTACCACCGCCTTCAACGGGTTGACCGTTTTTTGTCCATGCGTACCTGAAGGAAACCGGCGCATTGCCTATCATGTTCCCTTCGGCAATGATTTTCAGGTTGTCTTTATTGTCAACAGATTCAACCTGCAATTTTGCCTTCGTGATCGACGGCACATTCGTTTTTGCTTCGAAGGTCTGCGTTCCCGTGGATTCTGTTTTTCCGGCAGTTCCCTGGCTTGTTTCGACCACAGGGGATTCCTTCTTTCCTGAACCGGAATATACAATGTATGAAATTAAGGCCGCTAAAAAGACTATTATAAAAACTATCGATTTAGCATCGAAAAGCTTCTTCTTTGGGGGAGGAACGACCTTTATTCTTCTTCTTATTTTAGTAGGCATAGAGCACTTCGAGGTTTGCCCTTTCAGATGGATTTTGCTGTTTTTCGCCCTGCACTTCAATGGTATAAAGATATGGGAAGTGCTGCGTGGTGATAACGCCGCCTGCTGATTCTGCCGTCCCCATACCTTCGAGAACAACGCCGCTGATATTGGTATTGCCTGCCGACGTATCGATTATTTTAACATATACGTCGTAGGGCTGCGCACCCGTACCGGATAAGGTAAATTTTAAATCAGGATTAGTTTTTGGTTCTATCTTGTTATCACAGGCACCGCCCCATAGTCCTGTTACCTTTGTCAATTTATCTGAAAAACATGAATTGGCTGTAGCTTCATCAGCATAACCCCGCTCAATTTTGGCGGTTGTAATGACGTTGAATGTTGTCAGCACGGAAGACAGGCTCTGCCCTGAGATTGCCAAAGGGATAATCTCTTTTGTCAATACATCAATTGCCCCGAATGACGCTTCTTTGGAGGTAGAATATCTCTTTTGCAGGCCGGTATATTCCGTTCCTCTCATCACAAAAAAGACGATCACTGCAATCATTGCGGATGACATTACAATGATTGCAAGTACCATCAGGAGTGCTATACCCCGTACACTAGGGTCCTGCTTCGCCACGATTTCCTCCCTAAGACAGGTCTTTTGGTCGCACGGTAAGTGTATATGTCTTCCATCTGTACCTGTTCCATCCTGTCCCAATATATGTGGCAAGGTCAAAGTTTCTTCCGAGACCAAACTCTCCCATAGTAACGATCTGAGTCGAATGACTGTATCCTGTATCCTGCTGACCTTCCTGGGCAAGAATATAGACCCTGACCTCTTTGATCTGTTCCCGTATCTGTTGAGCGGTTAAGGCGGAAAGATTATTTATCTGTGAATCGATAGTACCGTCACCGTTCGCATCAAGCCTGAAGATCACCTGCATGTCTGCCACACAATCTATTACAGGCAGTTCTGTCAGGGCACCATCACCATGGTTTATAACCCCTTTATATAAAATTCCCGTCCCCGGTGCACAATGGGTAGGAATATCGGCAGGCCTTTTGATGTAATAGTCGGTCCTGTTAAAAGGCATACGCAGAGATGTGACACTGGCTGAATCAGTCATCCCATATATCATAAATCTCTCTGCAGGGGCACTCGGTGCAAATTCAGACGGGAAATTCGTCGAGTGGAAGGTACAGGTAAAATCGGATCCGTCCATCACAAGGGTCGGTACGCTGGTAGAATCAAACCTCGGCTTGATAACGATTACCTTGTTTCCGTTCTCCAGGTTAATAGTGGCGGGATACGTTGTGCCGTCGTAAGACCATCTCTTTGCCTGGCTCCCGGTTATAATATATGTCCACTTTTGAGCAGCGCTGTTTATAGAAGCCGCAGTAGATTTAATAACGAGGTAGTCGGAAAGATTGAAGCCAACATCGTTTCCAAAGGCAATTGCCCGCGGTACATTAGACGACGAGTCATTGTAATTGGTAGCCGGTGACGTTGAAGCCTCGTTATAATTAATGGCGTTCTGGAAGGCCCATGGCAACCCATACCCTGCATGTTCTATATCATACCTCAACAACTCGAGGCCAATAATCCCTTCCACCTGCGCTTCAACGATCTTCGTCTGCTGGCCCGATTGTTTTATGGCGATAGTGAAGGTATCACTGCTCATAATGACAACAATCGCAAGCAACGTAACAACTATAAGCAGTTCTATCAAACTATAACCGCCTTGTCTGTTCTGTATGAAGGTAATCTTCTTCGGCATCTTAAACATCACCTGCTTATCACCGAGGATATGCTGTGTGAGTGCTGTATCCCTTTATGGCTCCAGTTCACAATAACCTGCACCGCGATGCTGTTCGACGAAAGGTTGCTCACTATCCATTGAACATTAAAAGTCCTTGTGAGATTCCTGATATTTCGGGAAACGCTTGAATTCCCATTCGCCAGAGTAGTGAAATCGCTATTTCTTAACTCGTTCATCTTCGTCTCCGCGATCCTTACAGATTCATCACGGGAAACGTTGTTCATATTGTGCTCTATTGCTATAACAACGGCTTCAAGGATGGCAAGCATGCTTATGGTAAGGATACAAACTGCGACCAATACCTCGATAATCGTGAAGCCTTTGTTATTTCGCAACGCAATTCGCTGCATTACATGTCCCCTGAACGGTTAATTTTCCGAGGATAATCCTCGTAGTTGAGATTGTAACACAATCATATGACGGGTTAACCGTCGAATAGACGCAAATAGTACCCTGGGTGTTTGCAAGGCCCCTGGAATTGAATTCAATGGGGTTACTTCCGTTCCACGTCATTGCCCTGTTGCTCACCGTTGTTCCAAAAAAAGAATAGGCTTGCGGTTTCTGCCTCACTATCTGCGTATCTGATGCCGTATTCAAGGTGCCGTCATTATTTACGTCTTCATATAGCGTGCATTGACCTGTTACGGCAAGATTTACAAAAACAGCCCTGTTTTTATTCATTGCCATCATCCGCGCACTCATCAAATCCGCATACATCTCTCTCACCTGATTTTCCAGTTGATACTTGCTTGCCAGTCCCCTTAGGTTGCCAACGGCAATACCGGAAAGAATCCCGACGATTGCAATAACTGCCAACAATTCAACTAATGTAAATCCGTTCTTTTTCATTTTTCCTGTATATGTAAAATCTTCTTTAAAGGTCTTGGGCCTATAAGAACCGACAACCCCTGCCCTCTCGGCGGTACGCCTTGCATGCCCGTTGTCCGCCTGCTATCTTTTTGACTGAATACACTGCCAAGGCTGAGTTCTTTGATTTCTCCCGTTGACACCTGAAAGATTGCCTTTCCGTTCAATGCAGATGATGATGCCGCACCGCCCGTACTATAGTTCACAGCCCATATCTGGGTGTTGCCTCCCAGTTCGCAGGGATCTGAAGACGGCTTGAAGGTTGTAAAAAATGTTACCCCGCTGAAGATTGCCAGAGGGTCGGTAATAACCCTTTCAGCCTTGTATGTTGCATCAGTAGCATCGAGGTTAATGAACCAGCCGCTCGACCCGCTTGGAAGACTGGCCTGGGGTGATGAAGTCTGATCTGTAAGGTTGCTCTGGTTGACCGGAGTAAAACAACTCGTGTTCATCGTGTTGTATGTCGTATAACATGGCTCTTTAACACCATAAATCGTCCTCTGCCCATCTGCGTCATCAATGTCGGTTCCAAAATTATTCTTGTAATAAAATCTCCCTGTGCCAAAATATAACCAAAGGTTCTGCCGTGTCCTGTCCTGCAGCTTCGATATTGTAGTAGTAACAGGTCCGATATCTTCAACAACCGAACTTGTTGTCCAGTTGTCGGGAAGAAGATCTTTGTTTGTGTATACCCTCAGAACGCCTCCCTTGGTCCAGGTACCTGTTGCAGTGTCTTTCTTGGTGTAACCCAGGTAAAAAACATCGTCACTGTACCGGTTGGTTGAAAACCTATCTCCCCTGTTTACATCGAGCATGCTGTTATAGAGAGAACCGCCGAAAGCATACGCTATACCCGTATCGATGGTCTTCAAAAGACTCCCGTTATACATGTCAAGTACAAAGAGCTTCAGGTTCTGGTCCGATTTCCCCATAAATTGATTCCATAGGGTGTTTATTCCTCCGGTTGGCCCTGAGGCAAAAACCACGAACCATTTACCGTTGTTTGCTGCGTCACCTATCCTCAAAACAGCAGGTCCTGAGGTGGAAAAACCCAGGGCAGGATTGGAGAATTCCCAGAGGAGTTGAGGACTGCTTGGATCAGTTACATCAAGGGCAAAATATGAGGAATAGCCAAGGTCGGTAACAGGGGTTTTTACGCAGTCCGTACAGGAATCCCCGAGGTTTCTGCAGGCGCCGCCAAGTCCCATCCCTCCGATAAGAATGGTTCTCCAGCTCTCCTTGTTCTTTGCATAAGTTGGGTTCTGATTTGTACCGGATGCACTGTAGACACTTGCGTCAACGAGGTAACTTGGATTATCGATCGTATACACGTGACAATAATCCGTCGCCGTCATGTATTTCAGATACGGCAATGAGTTTTTTGGGATAAAGGCCCACATCTCCTTTCCAAGATCACTCCCGGTGAGACGCGCGATCTCATTCGTTCCCTGTCCATCCCATTTCTGCTCAAGTTTACCAAGTTTAAAGGCGTGGAGCATCCCGTCGTTCGCCCCTGAATAGGCCATGCCCCTGGAGAGATAGGCAGAGTCTTTAATATATGCGAGATAGGTACTGTCAGAATAACCATCAGGCGGGGGGAGGTGGTACGTGTTTATCGGGTTCGTCGATTGAATTCTGGGAGTAGATGTTATGATATCGCCGAGCTTCCAGACATTCGTAGTTCCTCCGATCGTTACTGTCCTTGACCGGTAGCCGGTCTGGTCGATTCCGTGTGCGTAATTAATAATTGCTGTGGCCTCTGCATCCGTGGAAGCGTTCAGGTATGGTCTTAACGTGGATGCATTTGCCGTGGAAAAATCCCCTGACAGGAAAGAAACCCCGTTCAGTGTCGTGAGAATGGTTCGCGGGGAACTCCCGATATTCCTTGCCCACAATACGCTTCCTGCTTCCCATATGTTCGACAAATTCTCCAGTTCGATCTGATCGACAAGGGCATCCGGGCTTCCATCCGCGTTTGTGTCGTTGTATCTCTTGACCTTTGTCTTATTGGAGACCGTATCCAGATAGAACTGGACGATATAATCGTGGACCAGGTGAAGTACCTGGTTAGCTTCTGTATCCTCACGCATGGTAGTTGCCTGAAGGTACGGGTCAATATAATACCAGAGGTTTCGGAGTTCCCCTGTCCAGGTCAGCTCCGCGTCAGAATAAATCCTGCGGGGATAAAAGACGGCCTGGAGTATATTGGCGCCGCTCCCCTCTGCAGAAGCAAGAACTGATGCTGCGGTCCCTGAGGACGTCCTGTCCAGGATATCTGTAAGCGCCTTCCCCAGCTCGGTATAAAGCTGCAACGGGTTCGATGCATAGTAGTATGTGTCCGGGATACCATCATTGTTCTTATCCCACTCGCTCTGCTGGTCCGGTGTACTGTCCCCGTTCAAATCCTCAAGCCCGCCGTACTTGGCTGCATACCAGAGCGGGTCATGAAGGATGCCGGCCGTAGCACCCGCGGATGTAAATGTCCTTACTCTTGACTTGTCAGCATCACTGTCAGTACCCGTATAGGTTGGCAATCCAGAACTATTATTGTAATGCGCCGGATTTTCGTCTAAAACTCTTCTGCATTTAGTATTTGACCCGCCTATACCGCCACCGCAACCGATATCGTAATATGTGCCGGGCAAAGTAACCCCGCTTATGGTATATCCTGCCCAGTTCCTGTGTCCTGCGGCAGCATACATCCCTTTTGATTTGATGGTAACGGTGCCTCCCGAGGCCTGTACGTAGTGGCGGATTGCAATATCGAGGTCGTAGTCGGTACCATATTCAGCGTCATCCCACTGGACATCACGACATATGGTATACCCATTCGCCTGCTCTGCAATCCAGTCAGCGTCATTAGCAGGACATACATTCATATTGACGATACGGCCCTTTGAGCTGTCGCTCATATCCTGGAAATTGGGGACTATGGTGACTTTATTACTGCCTACCGTCACATCTATCGGTACTGCAGTCCCTTCGGTGGCCACAATATATGTTGATATCTTCTGATCACCCTTGACTGTGTTAATGTCGGTCTTTCGTGCATAGTTGGCAAGTCCGGCGATATAATAGGAACCCCTTTTCGTCGGTTCTTCCACACAGAGACCCCTGATCTGTCCAAAGTTTGATGCTGTCTTCGGGGTGCATTGCTTATCGTATGTAGTACCAACGGCATCACCGATAAAGATACTCCCCAGCGTCTCAAGGGTATTAATACCGGAATCATTGAGCAAGGTCTGCACGCTCGGCGTGTCAGAGGTACTGATCGTCGAATACCAGTACGAACCGGGCAACTGGTCGGAGTCATAATTGGGATAGATATCCGACAAAGCGAGAATAAACGGCCTGGAACAGGAGGGATATGTTGCATAGGGGTTGTCCCATGATGACTCGACGGTCAAACTAAGGAGTCCGGCATCAGGGCTTGTCTTCTTGAACTGCGTGGTAGGCGTGGCCCTGCCCTGGAAGTAACGGATCACCTCATAGAACATCTCACCGACAGGGTTCCCGGAACTTCTGCATATCCCGTCCGTCAGAACATATGGAGAACCGGGATTGCAGTTGGTGTATGAACCGCTAGAATAGTCGTATTCCACAATCTGGAATCTGTCGATATTTTTTATAATCTTTGACCCTGTCTTTATCTGGCCTGTATCGATGTCAACCTCGGTTGTGCCGATATCAGTCATCTTACTCCTGAGGACCCCACCGCTTACATTGCCGTTATAGCTTCCGGTTATAAGCCCAAAATACATGAGAGGGAAGTTCTGACCGGACTGTTTGTTTATGCCGTACTTCTGCAGTAAACCGCCAGGTTTATAATTGCTTCCGAAGGCATCGCAGTTTGACTCCAATCCTACACTGGAATCACAAACCTTTATGTCCGTATAAAATTTTGCGTATTTAGCAACGGCATTTACTGCTGCTAAGTTGTTAAACCCCTGGTCTGACAAATTGACACACCCGGTACCTTCACAGGTCTTTGTACATTGTTTGACCTCAGTTGCTGCGGCAAAGGGGTAAAAACCACGCACCGAAAAGACAAGACCCGATGTTTCGCCGCTACCCGTATTCGTGTTACACATGGTGATACCCTCAGCCCAGTTCACAGGGGTAAGACTTGATATATCGGCCCCATCATAAGCCTTTGCAAAGGAATGGCTGTCCCTGGGAAGGAGGCTTCTTGTCAGCACGGTGAGGCTCGTGCTGTCTGTCAATCTCTTTCCTCCATAGAGAACCTTCCTGATAATATCGATCCGCGTCATAGTCGACCAGTTGAGGAAGTTGCCGCTCCACTGACCGCTACAGTAATGGTTGTGGGCGCCGGAGGCAACACCCGCCGGGTTAAATCTCGAGCTTGAATATGTGTAACAGAGATTCGGGTTGAAATATCCGTAGTAGTCTATTGCGTCGTTATATGTGGAATCTATCGTCCCGTCACCGTCGAGGTCTACCATATCGTTGTAACCCTTATAAAAGAGCTTATCGTCCTTTGAGACAACCAACATAACGAGGGGGGGTACAGCCCTTGTGACGAATGGCGGGTATACGCAGTAATCGGTCATTGTCTGCGCATATGTCCGCACGGTAGAGGAGAGGCAAACCGTTAAACATGCCGCAACGAGAAGCATCCGGTACACTATCCGCCTATATGACCTCATACATGCCTCCTCATATTTCCCGTTAACAAGTAATGTTTATATTTATATCTTCTGAGCATCTATCGCCCCGTCATTAGATTAATAAAATAGAGGGTGATCGCATTCCCCTTATACAGGTAGACGACCGCACCAAGCGCAAGGAATGGTCCGAACGGGATCGCATACTTTGTGTTTTTGCCCTTCGCAAGCATAACCGGTATACCGACAACGGTCCCAAAAAGAGAACCTGCCATGAGGCTGAATATGACACCCTTGATACCGCAGAAAGAGCCTATCATAGCAAGCAGTTTTATATCTCCGCCGCCCATGCCTTCCCGTTTGGCAATCAGCTTGTAACTATATGCAATAATAAAGAGAACACCACCTCCGAGGAGCACCCCGTATAAAGAATCGAGGACATTGAACTTAGGGGATAAATAAATGAAAAAAGGCCGGAATATGGCGAGAAAAAGTCCGACTATCAATCCGCCGATACTAAGAATATCGGGTATAATCTGAAAATCGAGATCTATGAACGATATAACTACTAATAATGCAACGAAAATCACACTCACAAGGAATTCAAAGGAAATGCCTAATTTTCTATATAGCACAAAACATAAAACGGCTGTCAGTAATTCAACGATAGGATACCGTACGGATATCTTTATCCCGCAATCCCTACATTTACCACCAAGGATGATATAGCTTACAATCGGTATGTTATCGTAAAATCTTATGGGATGTTTGCAATGAGGACAGTTCGACGGCGGCGTTGCGATCGATCTGATCTGCTTCATGAAAATGGAAGGCAGTTGGGCGATAGTGACCTCGGTCTCTTCACCAACTTCTTCCTTTGGTAACCTGTGTATACATACATTGAGAAAACTACCTAAAACTGCACCAAATATGAAAATAACTATGTCTGTTATTGTTCCCATTCTTCGTAAACATCATTTAACTTTCTTAAGCGTACCGCTCTGGTCAATTGTCCAGGTATCGTCATCATAGATTTTGTCATTATTGAGATCACCGTCAGCCTGAGCCACAAATTGCGTAGAATCTGCTGTCCTGATCCTGAATTGATATCTTCCCAGAATAGGTTTCCAGTTTGCAAGCCTTGCAACATCGGTAGTATACGTACCATAATGTAGTTTATACCTTTCCTCGGCATCCCTTATAACACATAGCTGAGCCTTTGCCTGAACCCGGTCAGGCCTTTTGGCACGCATGGCATACATTGGCAGGGCAATCAACAGAATAGCGGACATAACCCCAACCATTATCAACATCTCTATAACGGTAAATGCCTTGTTTCCCATAGGTCTCACATAGGTCTAAAAAAGTATGGGGGGTTGCCCCCCCATGTTTGTTGATGATTAGTTCTTCGGTATGTAGGTTGCGTCCGTAGTGCCGCTCCATGACCATGTCTGCAGGTTGCTTGAAGATGTCAGGCTCAATGTGGTATTGTCAACGCCGGTACCAATGTTTGTCATCGTTACGGTTATTGTTACTTCATTAGCGGCATTACCCGTGACGGTTGCAGCATTGATATACTGGCTCGGGACCGTTACCCCGAGGTTACCAGGAATATCAGCCATTGCAAGGTTCAGACCGTCAACCCTGCCCTTTTCTGTGAAGTATGCGGCTGATGCGGTTTTTACACCACCAAGCGCGTGGACTACACCGGCAACCTTGGACTTTTTCGTGTAGCCCGTGTAGGCCGGGATCGCGATTGCGGCAAGAATACCGATAATCGCGATAACGATGAGCAACTCAATCAACGTAAAACCCTTGCTGTTTCTTTGAATCTTCAACATAAACACCTCCTATAGGATTTTATAATAGTATTACTATTATCGCTATTGTATCACATTTTTCCCCTTTGTAAATGATTTTTGTCACATTTTTTAATGAGAAAACAGAATGTTACGCTTTCTTATTGCAGTATTTTCTGTCCCACAATAACCCCGAGTTCCCTGTACCGTTTCAACCATTCCTGCTCTGAAGGAGGTATGCTCTGGTATGCGTACCGGAAGAGTATCTCCGCTTCCCTTTTTTTGTCGATCTTGATGGCTGAATCTATCAGATAATACAGGTCCTTATACGTTGTTTCAGCGGAGTACACGTCCATGGATTTTACTAACATAGTGTATGCTTCGTTGAACCTGTGCTGTTTATAATAGACCATCCCGATGTTACGATAGATTTCGGCAACATCCCATAGCTTGAGGGCTATTTTATAATCCTTGATGGCAAGATCCAGCAAGCCCATTGCCTGTAGTATATCACCCTTCAAGATGTATCCAGTCGCAGATTCAGGATAATTCTTAATAATATTGTTAACATACTTGATTGCCTTGTCGTATTCCCCCTCCCTGGCGTGAAAAATAGCAAGGCATTGATTTGCTATACCATTATCGGGATAGATCTCTGCTATTTTTAGTAATTCGTTCTTCATCAATACATAATTATTTAAAGTTTTGATAGACGCTATACTGGTCTGCGCCAGGCTGAATGGATCAAAGGTTTTTATAGCATATGTTGTCACAATGGCCGGATATCTGTTTTGATCAGCATACAGTACCTCGCAATCATCAAAAAAGACAACCCTGTATTGCTTGAAAGATGCCATCATATCCCTGAAAAAGGTGTTCTTTATTGAGACAGTAATAAATGACGGGTTGTACTGGTTAATAAGCCTCTGGAGAAACAATCTGTCCTTGTATGCACTGGTTGCTATATAAAAATCTTCATCTGTAAAGAGGAAAGGAACCTCCATATCCATAAAGATCTTATATCGTGGGTAAAGCATCCACTGGTGGTAGCCTCCCCGATCCGGATGGTTTAAAAGTGTCCCCCCTGTATTGATCTTGTTCAGGAATACCCCGATCCCTTGCGGAAGATTTCTTAGTGAAAAAGGAAATCTTGAACTGTTGCTAAAGATCTCCTTCACGCACATGAGGGGTATCAACAATATAAACACAGCCAGGGTAATATTGACTGGCTTTGGGAGAATCTTTTTCAGGTACTCAGGGGACATGGTGCTGAGTAAAACCCTTATAACGGGCATACTAAGAAGCATAAATTCGTATTTAAAACGATTGCCCTTTAGAAGCAATATGCTTCCTCCGATAAACAGGATCAGGTGACTTATTTTCAGTTTTTTAGCGCAAACAACGACGATAAAAGACATGATCGCAACTATAAACAAGATATTGAAGACTGTTGAAAGACTAGGGCAGAATCTTATGATATTAAAAGAACTGAGATCCGTAAATGTTAACGGCTGTAACTCCTGGATATAAAGCGATGCGAAACCGGTTGGTATGAAAGGGATCCAGGTAAGCTTGGAACCATGAGGGGTAACATAAATTGCAGCCATCGAAAGAATTAACGGAACAATCGTATTGAGATCGCCTTTCTGTATCTTCCTTTTCTGCCTTTTAATCGTGTAAATTGTCTCAACAAGATAAGCCAGTATTATAAGCAGCAATAAGGGGTATACAATCCCGTGGAGGTTTGTCCAGAAGACCGCTATGACCGGAAGGATAAAGCTCTTCCTGTTATGGAATTCAAGAATGTAAAGAAATATAACAACAAAAAGATAGGTGAATATGTGAGGTCGGACGAGATGATACCGGGGAATAAATAAGAGGATATACAGGCAAAAGACTACTGTTGCAAAAAGATACAACCTCTCTTTCTGCCGTTCCTGAAAAAAGAAGAGAAAGACAAAAAAAGCCAGTGCGGAAAATGTAATCGCCCTCAGAAAAATCAAACCATAATAATTAAATAACTGATATATCTTATAAACGATAACCTGGAAAAACCAGAAATAGTCTACCCATTCCCGCGGGGGCTGAATAAAAGAAAAGTAGCTGTCTTTTGGAATTGACCCGTTTTCGAAGATGTATCTCCCGCTGTTCAAATGGTACCATAAATCAGTATCAA
>JAQTNJ010000022.1 GCA_028713955.1 Syntrophorhabdaceae bacterium | reverse complement strand
CAGACCGCACATCGTTGATATGATCAAAAACGGAGATATCCGCTTTATTATCAACACGCCCAGCGGAAGAAACCCGAAGATGGATGAGGTGCTCATCCGGGCAAGCGCTGTCCAGTACAAGATCCCTTATACAACCACCCTGTCGGGCGCCCAGGCAGTCGTCAATGCCATTGAAAGCATGAAGAAGGGCAATATCCGGGTGAAGGCGCTGCAGGATTACTATTGAACACCCAATAACCAATCACCAATAACCAAGCTCCAATTAATCACCAATACCCAATATCCAATCACCAAACAAAGACTTGCCTGTATCGCTTCCCGTTTGGGTATTCGGTCATTGGTTATTGGGTATTAATTGGTGATTGATGTTTGGTTATTGGTTATTACATTTGCCATGAGCTGCTTTATTTGATGTCTTTCAGCTTTCTCTTGACGATCTTCCCCTTGTCCTTGGGAAAATCGGTTTTGATATAGACACTTTTTTGAAAGACCTTTTCAATTGTGCCTTCCATCTCTTTCTTTGCAAAGGTAAATGTAATCTTGTCTCCTGTTTTCATTTATACCCCGGCTGATTCTGTATTTGTATTTGTGGTCTCAGATTTTGTTTCTGTTCTGGTCTCTGTAACTGTCTCTGTTTTTTCTTCCTTCTTTTCTGTATGTTTCCCGCCATTTTTGCCGTTTACTGAGTCTATTGGTTTTTTATAGTCTGTTGCATACCAGCCGGTTCCTTTCAGGTGAAATGCGCACCGGGATATGATCTTTTGCATTGCACCTTTGCATGCCGGACATTCCGTCAAAGGGTCTTCCGCGATCTTTTGAAATATTTCAAATACCTTCCCGCATTCCAAACATTCATATTCATAGATAGGCATGAAGATCCTCCAAAAAATATCCACTTATAATATAATGCCAATGGGCTTCACTCGTCAAGGTATTAATGTGAAATAATGTTCAATCTCCCCATACGATTCGTAAGATATATAACGTTTAAATATAATGAAATAATATAGTTGCAAGTAATGTGTCACGCAGCGGTATAAAGGTTTGGCGCAATTCTTTTTGAAAAGAAAGAATTTCACGACCTGTATACCGAAAATTAAAGTTATACAAAATTGCACAAAACTCCTTGACATGAAAGCAAATGTTTTAATAAAATGCATACTAAAGATGAAAATAAAAATACTTGGTTGTTACGGTAATTATATAGGAAAATACCGGGCAACATCTTTTCTCATTAATGATACAATGCTTCTCGATGCAGGAACGGTCACAGAAGTTCTTGCCGACGAAGCACTGAAAAAGATCAAACAGGTATTAATAACCCACACCCATGTCGATCACGTGAAGGGCCTTTTTCCCTTTGTTGACGAGCTTGTCATGATGGGTGATTACTCGATTGAGCTGATCAGCGTAAAACAGATACTTGAGATCATATCACAAAATCTTTTGAACAACCTTATCTGGCCTGATTTCACCGTTATCCCGTCAGAGCACAAAGGGATCATCAAGCCTCACGAGATACCGATGGAAAAGGTATCCGCAATCGACAGCATCAGCGTTGAGCCTGTCCTGATGACACACACGGTTTTTACAGTAGGCTATATCGTGAAGGAAGGCAGGAAGGGTTTTATGTTCACTGCTGATACAGGGCCCACAAAGAGATTCTGGGAGGTGGCCGGCAAGACAAAGGGCATAGAGTTTATTATATCAGACGTTTCTTTCCCGAACAGATTAGACAGGCTGGCAAGGATATCGGGGCATATGACGACAGCCATGCTTGTTGAACACATTGACAGATATGGTCTTGGCACAATGCCGATCTATGTTACACACATAAAGCCGATTTTCCTGGAAGAGATACATCGGGAGTTGAATGCCCTCAAGAGGAACAATATTAAACTGCTTAAACAGGGTTCAACCATAGTTGTATAGACATAAGTTGTATAGAGAAATAATTCAGAGGGAGACCAAACAATGAAACGGTATGCCATTTTTCTTGTTACTGTTTTTGTCTTTATCTCATTTGTTGGTTTTGCGGCCGCCCAGTCACAATCTTTTGAAATGGGCATGAAGGAATTCCGTGATGAGAACTACGAAGAAGCGCTCGTATATTTTCTTGAGGCCAGGAAGGCTGAGCCTTCATCAAGCACCGTTGCATTCTACGTCGGTCTCACCTATAAGATCATGGAGCAGTACAAGGACGCTATTCCCTATCTCAGGGATGCAGTGACCTTTACCCCCCGGATCAAAGAGGCCCTTGTGGAGTTCATCGATGTGCTTTATCAGACAGGCAATATAAAAGAGGCGAAGGAATGGATCGCAGTAGGCGAGAAAGAAGGGATCCAGCCGGCACGGATCCAGTTCCTGAAAGGGCTTGTGTACCTGAAAGACAAGAAGTATTCCGAGGCAATAGCAGGCTTTGAAAAGGCAAAGGAGATTGACCCGTCGATGGCACAGCTCTCCGAATTTCAGATAGCGAGCGCCAATATGCAGGCGGGAAAATACAAGGAGGCACAGAATCGTTTCAAGGCAGTGATCAGTGTCGATCCCAAAAGCGATATGGCAACCCTGGCGAGGGACTATGACAAGGCATTAGCCGAAAAATTTGAACGGGAGAGACCCTGGAGGTTCAGCGGTGGGTTGAGCTATAAGTATGACACAAACGTGGTGGCAAAAGGGAGCGGGCCCATTGTGGATGCCATCTCCGGCCACGAAGACAGCGTACTGAACCTCTCTTTAAGGATTGGCTATACTGCCCCCTTCTCTTTCAATAACCCTTACAACCTTTCCTTCCAGTATTCTCTTTATGCTGACAAGTATTTTCCAAAACAATACACAAGGGCTGATGGGACTATGGGAAACTTAAGTGAATACAATACCACAACACAAACAATCAGCGCTATCCCCGGCTACAACTTCGATAAATGGTCTCTCTCCCTTCCCATAAGCTATACATACAGCAGCCTGCAGGGGGACAAAGGTAATGATTTCTTGAATGAACTTAGCTGGTGGAATACCACGCGGTACATGGAACAGACTGGAATAAATCCCACTGCCAGGTTCATGGTGACCCAAAACAACATCGGAGAGGTATCCCTTGGTGTTTCAAAAAAATATTATTTTGAAACACCCCTGCATCCTGAGCCAATCTCATCTGATGAAAATAGAAATTCGAACGTAATGAGCGGAAGCCTTGGATGGACATACTTTTTCAAAGAAGGCAAGGGACTGGCGGGTTTCAAGTATACTTATGCCGAAGAGGATGCTGAAGGTCGTAACTGGACCAACAGGGAGCACCGGTTCAGTGCAAGCTTCCTCTATCCCCTTAAAGACCTCCTTGCCGTACCGCTTAAGTTCCAGTTCTCAGGAGATGCTGCGTTCACTCAATACAAATATAACAATGTGGTATTTGACATGACACGGAGGGATGACACCTACAATACGGCATTTGGTCTTATCTATGAACTGACCAAAAACATTGACATCCTTACCCAGTACACCTATATCAGGGACAAATGTAATATCTCGACCTATGATTACACGCGGGAAATATTCTCATTGGGGTTTGAGTACCGGTATTAAATAGGACGTTCATAATTGATCGTTTATGGGTCAACAAGTTTTTGGGTATACGACCTTTGTTAATATAGTTTGACATTCCCAAAATGGTTAGTATAATATTGTAATACGTAATATCGTGTATTTGTTATAAAAAGCAGTTACTGTTGGTGGTGGGACACTTGCAGACTCACATCCTGAATAGACAGCCAGGACAGAGAGGGATATCCCTCTCTTTTCAACGCTATTGTTGCAAAGGTTTATTATGAAGATAACAATAAAATTTTATAAAGAGAGAGGTACCAATCATGAAGACTCACATCTCCTGTAACAAGGTCTTCTGGTCGTTTCTCATCATTGCCTTCCTCACCGGCAGCCTTGCTTTTGCTGCGCCTGTTGGGAAGATAAGCGCCATACAGGGCCGCGTCGATGTCCTGAAGGCAGGAAAAAATGTTGCTGCCCCGGTTTCGCTCGGCGCCCCCGTAGATATCGGTGATATCTACCGGGCAAAGAGCAAAAGCAAGGCAGAGATTACCTTCGTGAACGGGAATATCCTCAGGATTGGTCAGACGTCACGTGTAGAGATCAAGGAGTACATGATCCAGGGTGCACGAAGCACCGGTGTCATCCGTCTCCACAGAGGCAGGGTACAGGCCGTAGCAGGTGAAGATTTTATCAAGAGGGCAGCTGCCCTCGCAGAGGGGAACAGGTTCGAGGTCCATACCCCCAACGCCGTCGCCGGGATCAGGGGCACCAATATGCTCGTATCCCACCAGGGCGGCTCGACAATGGTCATCTTTGTCTCAGGACAGGGGTATCTCTATAACCCGCAGATCCCGGGGCAAGTTGTCCCTGTTGTTGCCGGTTTTATGTCTGTGGTTGTATCATCTACATCAGTACCGACAGCGCCAAGGGCCGCAAGCGAGAACCAGATAAATGATGCCCTTGGACAGGTAATGCCGGTATCAACAGGCGGTTCCGGCGCCGGTGGAGACGCAGGAACTGGAACCGGTGATGGTTCGGGGGGAACTCTCCCTAATCCGCCAGCACCTGACTCGCCACCCCCACCACCCCCACCACCTCCACCACCCACACCACCCCCACCACCCCCACCACCACTCCCACCAACAGGAGGAACTTCATTTGAAGGAACAATAGCCGCTGATCTTAGTGGTGGTTCTTCAGGTACTATGGACATAACCTTGACCGGCAACATTCCAACCGATGCGTCGAGCGGCAGCCTGAGTGCCTCCGGTACATACACCATGGAGGGTTCACCAAAGATAATCTCCGGTGATGTGGAGGGTATCTCCAGTACAAGTGGCGCCTTCTATGGTCTTACAGGAGGGGTCATCGGCTCGTGGGGCGCTACTTCTGCCTCCCTCTACGTGGAGGGCGGGAATGTTGGTCTTGTCAGGTCAAGCCTGACGGGAACCTTAACCCCTACAGATTCATCATCAGGTACTCTGTCTGGCAGCGGGACCATAGGTCTTCAGAAATCCCTCGGCACCGTCACATTGGATTCCCCGGGTCCGGAGGAGACACTCCTTGATGTGTTCAAAGATTATATAAATAGCTCAACACCGTATCCGGCATCCTTCAGCGGACCATGGGCATTCGGCGATGCGCTAACCCTCGATGTCTCGGGAGGAAGCAGCATAGATCTAAAAGGTATTACTACCAATGAAGGGAAACAAATTACCATTATCCGTGAGAAGGCTCTGGGCATTTACACTAACACCGAGTCCTATAGCGCCGTGGGAGGCGTAACGGGATTTTACGATGGCACAAATGCAGCATACCTCCTGGGTCCCGCCGTCTTTGTCGATGACGGTGCGAACAAGATGAGCATGGCCGTCAGCTATGATTATATGGATTACTGGTATATGGGCAGCCGTGACATGCTCTACTACGGCACCTATGATGGCGACTCCACCTCCGGGACACCATACAGGTGGATGGGGACAGGAACACAGGTGCTTACACCACTGGATTTTCATGGCTACTGGGGTGGCCCCGGTTCGCTCTATTATAATGATTACGGCATGATGACATATGCAGGTACGGACTCCGGCTATTTTGGCGGATTTACCTCTCCCTGGACAAGCTCCGCGAGCTTTTACGCCATGGGAGAGTATGGCCTTGACCAACCTGATATGCCCCACTATCTGATGAATACATATATCTCTGGTTCCACCACGGCGGACGTATCAGGCGGTTCTATCCTGGGGTTCACCGGTGCTATATGGAAGGATGGCGATCCTGAGAACCCAGGTACTACAATCGGTTCTATAGACGGCAGCTTGCGGGCATTATACATAAGCACCCCGGATGCAAACGAAAAAGTGACAGCAGGCATCATGAAGAACGATATTTCCGGCGCCTATTATCCTTTCTCGACCGATTCCGGGATGTGGGCAATAAGCGGCACGCTCACCCCAACGCAATTAGCATCGGGTCTTAATCCAGATGACCTTTTGGATGGATATGGAGGTATGTCGGGAAAATTATCAGGTTCATTTAGTGGTACCGGAAACATCTATGGAGAGAGTACCAGTCCGTATACTCAGTGGCTATACCTGTACACCGGGCCATACTCATACGCATCCCTGCCTTTCGGTATCTTCAATATGGTTCTTGGCTACGAAAGCAATCCCAGTTATTTTACCGATAAACCGACAGGTAATCCGTCCTGGAGCGCAACCCTCGGGGGGACCGGTGGGTTTGGGAAAAACAACGAGGATGAAGGATATTACCTCTCAACCATAAGCGGTACCTGGACCGATACAGGGGAGATAACGGGCAACTTGACAGGAGAGGCCCTGACACCTGTGCTCCTGTATGACATGGAAGGAAGATTCACCGGTGTAAATTCAGGGACCGATGATGGCACCTGGATAGGCCAGGTAATAGGCAGCTACACAGGGACACCCACTGATTTTGGAGGGAGCTGGTCACACAGCACGATTTATAATGATTATGGATACTGGGGATGGAACAGCGCTAGTGGGGACAATCAAGGCACCTTTGGTTTTATTAAGCGCACGGATGGGAACTATAATTTCCTCGCCATAGGTGAATTTTATGATTATGGATATGGCATGGAGGGCTATGGCGGGCCTTACATCTGGAGCGGCGATATGTATTACGGGGGTGTAACGGAAAACAGATACATGGAGGCCTCTACCGGTGGAATATGGAAGAAGGCGGATCCTTCTGACGCCTCCGGCACTATGTCAGGTTACGCCGCAGCAGTTTACTATACTGAAGACGGGAAAGTTGGACTTGTCAAGGGCAACCTAACGGGCAATTTCTACGAGATGTATTATGATGACAGCGGTGATCCCTATGTGTATGGCATGTGGAAGGCTGAAAGCAACGCAAGTGGGTTGACAACGATAGATAAGACTGCATCCCTGCCTGCAGGTTTTGATGTTTCAAATGCCTCTATAAGTTCCAGTTGGCTTGATGCGTATATGGCAGGGGGCTTTGCAGGAAGCGCTGCAAATACGATCTTGGGTGAAAATGATGATGGCGAGACCAAGTTTATTACATATTATGATGCTGTCTATGATGGAGACAAGAGCCTTCCATTTGGAGTCTATTACCTGCAGATGGGGTATGACAACTACTACGAAGGCAAACCTGCAGGCGCTTCTGTCGCATGGAACGCGAAGATAGGAGATGCAGGTTATTTTGGATACAATGAAAGTGACTATGGTTACTGGCTTGCGGATATCGCGGGTATATGGGATGAATACAGTTCAGGATCTGACCATGGAACGATAAACGGAGCCTTAAGCGGTAAATATATCACATCAACACATCTGGGGACCATTGGAGGGCCATTCTACGGACTTTACACCGGGGAAGGCACAGATGAAGGGGGCTATGGTTATGGCACATGGGTCGGCGTGGGTGTCGGCGCCTATGAAGGCACACCCCTAAAGTTTGTCAACGAGGTCGATGTAGGGTTATTCCATTATCCTTCCGCGTGGAGCACTTACAGCGGTTCTTTCTATGGGTTGATGGGTGGGACAGGCACACTCTGGACCGGAAGTCCGGCAGCCGCCACAATGATCAGTTGGTATGAACCTGGAGACGGGAAGCCGCGGATATGGAATGCAGGTATTTACAGCTACAATTATAACAATGACACATACACCACCTACGACGACGGCGCGTATAATGGATTTTTTGCAGGTCGCATAACCGGTGACGACCTCTATGGAAGGGTCGTTGCCATCTATATCAGCCCGGAATCAGGCGGGAAGTATGCGGCGGGCTACCTGAGGGGAAATTTCTCCGGCACCGCTTATCCGGATATCTACATGGCGGAGATGTTAGGGAACCTCACCACAACCCCGAAAAACACCGATGTCGGCATAGCGCCGTCGGACCTTGTTTATTCATTAACGATAGGAGATAATACCGATAACGCGAAATCACTATGGGGACAATATACCGGTGGTGAGATCTTCAGCACGGGAAGCGGGAACTGGAATTATACCGCAGCCTTGAACAGCCAATTGTTTACAACGGGGTTGTGGGGTATCTACTCGATGAGTCACGGCGGCACCTATACCGGTACGCCGCCTGCGGGATGGACCGGAAAGATCGCCGGATCCGCTATCTTTGGTTCCTATTGGTATTCAGCGTATGATTACAGCGATGATGACGGGTATTACCTGGCAAGCATAACGAACGGTATTTGGGCGAATAATGCTATATCCGGTGACGTGGCCGGACGGTATATAAGCTATGCAAAGATGGGAACAATCACCGGGAATCTCATAGGCTCCTACGGCGCAGAGGAAGGCAAGTGGCAGGCAGCAGATGTCGGCGTGTGGGAAGGCTCCGCACTGTATTTCGGGAGTGGTATTAGCTCCGACTTCCAGTATTTCAACGAGACAGCATTGACGGACGATGGAACGATATCAGGAATGCTCGGCAGTACCGGTTCTCTCTTTGCCGGGGGCAGTCCGGCATTTACCGCTATAGGCCTTCAGGATGCGCCGAACACAAACGGCCATATCTGGGGCTCGCGTGTTTATAGTCGAGATTGGTGGACGTCACAAGCAACGACGTACGACAACGGCGCATACTGGGCATATCTGGGCGGCATCCTCTACCCGTGCAGCGGCACCGGTGTGCGGTCCATGCTGGGTAAGTTCTACGGCCTGTACATCGCGCCGTCATCAGATTCACCCTATGCGGCAGGATACTTCACGGGTGACTGGACAGGATCGTCATACTGGTACCTGGGCGCCTTCGAACTGGACGGCACGGTGACGCTCACCCAGCAGACAAGCGACGTGGGCAGCATCCCCACGATAGGCGATATTACGCCTGACAACTTCTACGAGATCGTCCGCAAGAGATATTTTGCACCGAATATGTTCAACTACTTCGTTTACGGTTCTTTCGGTTCAGGGGAAGGGTACATAAGCGGCGAGAGAGACTTTGATATCATGCACATCCCCGGTCAAAACTGGGGCATCTACATGGCGAAATCGGGCGGGTGGTTCTATAACCCGAACGACAAAACGACGTGGAACACGGTGACCGGCGGAAGGGCGCAGTTTGGCTCTTATAACCTGGACACCATGACGGGCGGTATCTATTCGTACAGCGATAACGGGTACTACCGGTACTCCTATTTTAACGACTACTCCGGAAATCCTACGGGACGGAACCAGCTTGGCTTTGTCTCATACCGCCAGGGAACGTCAGGGTATGAAAAGGTCTACATGACGGGCGGAAACATGGTCCTGCAGCACTTCTCCTATGGTGATCCCTACGGACGAGGGAGAAATTACTGGTATTACGAAGGGTCAGAAAACCTTACCTGGACGGGAGATCTTGCTACAGTGATCGCTGCCGCTCCCGGTGGCTGGGATACATACGGCACCGGCCCCGGGCACGGGCAAAATGCTTACTTTATCGCGGATACCACGGGCTCCGTTGAAGGCAGTGTGCTTACCGGCACTGAATCGGGGACATACATGGGCCAGACCATGATGGGGACATTTGATGGGAACCTCCTCGGCACGGTAGACTACGATACCTACCAGGCGATCACATTTGGTATGTGGTCGAATAATGCTGCCCTCAAATTCTACAACGGTTTCCTGAACTACATGTATTACGGGAGCAATCCTGATGGAACTTACGATATGGAAGACGGGTATATGTGGTTCACCATGGGAGGAACGGATTCCCTCTTCGGCGCGGGCACGTCCGTCAATGCCTCTGTGATGGGCGAGTACGTATCCGGTGATCCTTCGCTGAATCATATATGGTATACTCCGGGACCCTTCCAGTCGATTAACCGGATAGACGGTACCTTTACGACATACGACGGCGGTGCATACAGGGGATACGCCGGCGCTACCATCATCCCCGACACGACGACGGACGCAGTCGATTTCCGGTCCTATATGGTATACGTGGACGGGAGCGGCAACACGGGCGTCCTCTATGCCAGCATTCCCGGCACAGGGTATCCGGAGAGCTTGGTCTTCGAGGGGGATGGGACGATCAAAAGGACGCAGCTCGGCACAGGTGTACCTTTCGCGGCGAAGGATCTTATTTCAAATACCCAGACATCTACCGGGCCGAAGACAACAGACTATGGCAATTATCCTCCTTACGGGCACACCGACAGCGAAGGTGGCTTCTTCGATACAAATTTTAAGCAATTAGGAAATATGACCGAGAGATGGGACCAAACCCAGATCCTTTCATTTGTAGAGCCCTACAACTCGACATACGGTTTCGGCCTCTGGAAGATGAATTCCCTCGGGGCATATGATCCGTCCGTCTCGCCGACCGGTTATCATTTTAACAGCGACCAGATATGGACGAACGCATCGCCGTACTATCTGACCCGCTACCTGGATATGGGAAGCTACGGGACATGGTCGGACGGCAAGCTTACAAGCATAGAGACCTACGGATACTGGGCCAACTGGCGGTCCGGACGCACCGCCCTTTTGTCAGGGCAGACGATTGGGACGTATAATGACAGCGAAGGGGCATTCAGCGCCTTCTCAATGGGCGCCTGGTTCGGCACCCCTATATATATGAACCTTGCCAATGATGCCACAGGCAGACAGGCGCTTGCAGCCCTCGGTTTCCCCAGTGAACTGACGACAACGGTAACCCTTACCGGTTCACAGCCATCCCTTCCGGGGACGGATGTGACCCTGCCGACAAATATCTATTCATATGCAACACCACCGTCAGGTTTTGCCCATAAGGTCGCTGCTTCGAATTCGATCTCGGGGACCTACTACGGGCAGTACATTGACTCTATCGGGAACATTGTTGTCACGAACCCCGGGGAGACCTTCTTCGGGTCCTTATGGATCTCGCAGGCAGCCCACAGCGATAGCAGCGGCACAGATAACTGGATCGGCGAGCTCTGGGGCATGGGGGCTATACAGGTTGGTTCTTCATATATTCAGGGCGATCTGAACGGTTACGGAGCAGGTCAGTTTACAGGTCTGGGCACCACGTCAGGCAACTTTGGCGGCCAACTTGCCGGCGAGTTCTTCCCTGTCTGGTATATGTCATGGATTACCCCGAATACTTCCAACAAGACGAAGCTGTATTACTATGACGGGACAAACCTTGTGGAGGATGGATACTTCAAGGGCGTCTTCGACGGCAACGGGCCGCTGGACCTCTGGGCTACATCTGCGAGTCAGCCCCTCGATATCAGCATGCTCGGGATCTACAAGAACAATTCAGATGTACGCACAAGCCCCACGTATGCAGACAAAAACCATATTTTTGGCGGCGAGATCTTTTCAATGAACTATACGAACAGCACAAAGACCACGCTGGACGGCGGGGCATACTGGGGGATATGGACCGGGGTCCAACGATATTATGAAGTTTTTGGAGGAGAGAACGTCGGCGGATTTGTGGGCGGGCTTTTTATCAGCCCCACAGGAAAGGCAGGCGGGCTTCTCGGGTACTTCGGAGATGTCGGGGATAACCCAGACTGGGGCTGGTTCGACCCCAACAACGCGCAGTGGCAGGCAGGCGGCGAATGGTACGCGGTGGAGCTCGGCACATCTGCGATCGCACCGGCGAACCTTACCTCCAGCATATACAGCCATGTCTTTTATTACGATACCGCGACGAGCGGAGGCAACTTCGGCGGCTCAGGATACATAACCCCGGCGGCGATCGACACAAAATGGGTGGAAAGCTTCTGGATATCCGATGTGCCTTACGCCGGTCTCTGGGCGGGAAAATTCTATGGTTCCTATTATGACCCGTCCGGCGGTACAAATGATTGGCAGTTTGAGGTTAAAGGTGCGGTCTCCACGACTGATGATATGGGTGTTCTTATTTCCGGCGGTCCATGGCAGAACAAGAAGTTCGAAGGCAGTGCCGTCGGCTACTGGGCGAGCATCGAGGATGTTACCGGTCCAAACACGGGCGTGCTGGCCGGCAGGGTGCTTGGTACCTTTGATGTCAACACGTATATGGCGGTTGGTGTCGGCAGCTGGGTAGAGACAACCAAATTCCTCGATATGGCGTCAACAGAGGCGGGGAGAGACAAGCTTGCGCAGATGCACATCCCTTGTGTTGAGGTGGGAAGCGATACGCTTACGGGCAGCGGGAATAACTTCTCCAGCCTTGCGATGAACAACGTCAAGTTCTTTGCTACGGCCGCTGGGGGTAAACCCACGGTCTGGGCCACAGGGAGTGTTACCGGGAACTATTCAGCGCCGCCGGCGCTTGCAACCAACATTGGGCTCAGTGGATCCGTGTTGAGCGCAGATTTTGCATTCAAGAACTGGAATCCGGGCAGCAACGGCAAATGGCTCGGCAGTGTGAACGGTACAGGCGGCTTTAACGGCTCAACAACCTTCAGCGGCGCTGCCGCAGGCACGGGAGCGACCTCCGGCGCAGGGAGCATCACCGGAACCGCCGCAGGAGTGGCGAAGTAAAGAAAACGGCTCATAGTTCATAGCTGATAGCTCATGGCAAAAACACAAATCGGTTTGCAGGTTCAATATCTGCAAACCGATTCTTTTGTGACCATTTAAAAAAACATGAATTCTTCAGGTAAATATGATACACCTGAATACAAGATAATGGTCAATAATAATACATGGAGGGATTGAATGAAACGTCTGTTGACAACAATCATAACGGCAGTGGTCATGGTATCTTTTGTCGGTGTTTACCAGGTTTCCGCGCAGGCGCTGAAGATCGGCGTCTTCGACGTCCAGAAGGTCATGAGGGGATCAAAGACAATCGAAGGCTATCGTCAGGACCTTATGAAACAGATCGAGGCCAAACGGAAACCGCTCAGGGATAGAGAGGAATCTGCGAAGCTCACTGAAGAGAAACTGAGAAAGGAAGGCGAGAAACTCCCCGTTGATGAACGCAGGACGCTTGAAGTGAAGCTTGCCAACGATGCAAAAGACATAAGGAGGCTCCGGGAGGATTTCGAGATCGAGGTGCGGAAGATGGACTCTCAACTCGCACAGAAGGCCCTCGGTATGATCAACGGGGTCGTCAGGAATATAGCAGAAAAGGAAGACTACACGGTGATCTTTGAGAGAAGCGCCGCCGGTGTTGTCTACGTGAAAGACACGGTTGATATTACGGGGAAGATAATACAGCAGATAAAGTAATCAGGTCATAGCCGATAGCAACTGACCTTTATTAATATAGCTTGACATTTCCAAAATGATTAGTATAATAATGTAATACGTAATACCTTGTATTTGTTATAAAAAGCGGTTACTGTTGGTGGTGGGACACTTGCAGACTCACATCCTGGATAGGAAACCAAGACAGATCGGGATATCTCTATTTTTTCAATGCGATAGCCGGCAAAGGTCTATTATGAAGATAACAGTAAAATTTTATAAAGAGAGAGGTACCAATCATGAAGACTCACATCTCCTGTAACAAGGTCTTCTGGTCGTTTCTCATCATTGCCTTCCTCACCGGCAGCATTGCTTTTGCTGCCCCTGTTGGGAAGATAAACGCCATACAGGGCCGCGTCGACGTCCTGAAGGCAGGGAAAAACGTTGCTGCCCCGGTTTCGCTCGGCGCCCCCGTAGACATCGGTGATATCTACCGGACAAAGTCAAAGAGCAGGGCAGAGATCATCTTCAATAATAACAACACCCTGAAGATCGCACCTGCCACCAGGATAGAGATTAAAGAGTACATGGTAGGGAAAGAAAGAAGCTCTACAGTCATGAAGCTATACAGGGGAAAGGTCCAGGCAGCAGCGCACGAGGACTTCGTGAAACGGGCAGCGGCCTTTGCTGAGGGCAACAGGTTCGAGGTCCATACACCCAATGCCGTTGCAGGTATCAGGGGTTCCGATATGATCGTGGGGTTTACCAATGGTGCAACCATGGTTGTCTTCATCTCAGGCCATGGATACCTCTATAACCCCGGGTCACCCCAGGTCTTCGTTCCCATCGTAGCAGGCCAGGTGTCCTTTATCACCGGCGAGGGTACACCGACAGCGCCTGTAAAGGCGAGCGAGGCCATTATCAGCGGGGAAGTAGGGGCATTTATTCAAGTCATTGAAAGCAAAGGCGAGGTTGGGTCAGATGAACCGCCACCGCCGCCACCTCCACCCCCGCCGGATATAGTAACGGGTGGGACAAACTTTACAGGAGAAATTTACGGAGGTATGCTCGATGATTCAGGGGGGGCTGTTGGAGTATTAACAGGTGGGACCTTAACCGGGAATATCCCCGATACGGGAACCGGCACCCTATCGGCCTCAGGGACCTTGGCATTAGATGGTACACCTACAGTATTGGAAGGCTATATAGAAGGTACTTCTGACAAGGGTGGCGCCTTCTATGGGCCATTAGCCGGCGTGCAGGGTTCGTGGTTAAACCGTACAGCAGCACTCTATGTAGAAGGAGGACAGGTATACTTCCTCACAGGGGATGCCCCCGGCACCCTCACTGACACTGCATTCTCAATGAGCGGAACATTCGGAAAGAGCGCTTCCCAGGGGACTGTAACCCTCACACCAGGACCAGGAGAGACATTACTTGATGCATTATGGGATCAAGTTGAATATGGGCCATCCCCTCAGTTTTTTCCCAGCGGCAGCCCATCTGTTATAAGTAATTCAGGCATAGAAATCACCCCAGATTATTTTATGTATACGGCTCCTTATCTCATTACCAATGAAGGCAAAAAGGTTGCTGCCATAGGCAACATCTATACTGGATCTTATGCCCCCACTGAAGTGACTTCCCTCCCTTATCTGGGGTACGCAGGCGATTATGAATATGCGCTTGGTCCCCTTTTCTACTCCCACGACACTACAAATAGAAAGTTCATTATCGATACGCTCCTCCAGTCTATTGGCATCGATGAAGTGATTGGACCATATCTCGGTATTTACTCCATGAGATACCTTGGAACGTATTGCCCTGTGAGTGAAATATTCAGGATGTCAGGCGGGGGAACGTATGTAGCAACACCTGCGAATTTCTTTGGTGACTGGAATTTGGGGGGACCCGGCGACGGCTTTTCCCTCTATTACAATGACACTGGTATATTTGGATACGCCGGAGAAGATATTGGCTATTTTGGCGGAACAAGCGCTCCTTGGACAAGCCCGGCGAGTTTTACCGCCATAGGCACCTACGGATTAAGTCCGGCTGATAAGGCCCATTACCTGATGGATTCATATATCTCCGGTTCCACCACGCAGGATGTTTCATACCCTGCTGCCGGTATCATCGAAGGATATGCGGCTGCTATATGGAAGGACGGCGACCCTGAGAGCCCCGGTACCACAGTCGGCTCCATAGATGGTGCAATACGGGCATTATATATCAGCCCACCCGATACAATCACCGGTTTGGTCACGGCGGGTATCATGAAAAGCAATTTCACCGGCTCCTACTATCCCTTTGCAACTGATTCCGGAATGTGGGGTATAGGCGGTACGCTTACCCCAACGCAACTTGCATCAGGTCTTGATCCGGCTGAGCTTGATTATGATTGGGGATCTATGTCGGGAAAATTATCGGGTACCTTTGTTGGAGATACGGGCAGTATATATGGATGGGATGATGGGAGCGGCGAGACTCTATACTTCTATAACACATCCTCCGGGGAATCCCTGCCTTTCGGTATCTTTTATATAGGATTTGGCGACAGCGACTATCCCAATTACTATATTTCCAAACCGACAGGCAATCCATCATGGAGCGCAGCCCTCGGAGGGGGTGGTGCCTTTGGAGCATCCAGTGAAGATGAAGGCTACTGGCTCACAACAATAAGCGGCACGTGGAAAGACACAGGCGAGATAACGGGCAATGTGGCAGGAAAGGCCCTGACGCCCCTGTACAGGTATGACATGGAAGGAAAATTCACCGGCGTCAATACTAGCGATACCTGGATAGGTCAGGCAATAGGCAGCTACACAGGGACGCCCCTGACAAGCAGCCTGGCATTTTCCACGGCAGACGCCACACCAACCACGCTCTGGCGCGCCCTGCCCGGGACATATTATGAGGCTGACTTCACCCAATGGGACGCTTCAGCCAACAGTTATCATGACTACGAATATAGATATATACAAACCAGCGGCAAAGGGTTTGGAAAAGTAAATGATGATATGGGTCCATATCCAGACAAACTCTATTTCCCCAACAGCGCAATGTTGAAGAAGGATCAAGAGAGAAGGATATGGATGACCGGCTGGGACATTGCGAGCATAGATCAAGTGAGGAACCTCCCGGGCTGGATGGATCCTGATAACTACTCTTTCACGCCAACGTGGTATTCGGAATGGCCAGGGTTTTTGGACGTGCTTGAGAAGAGGAGCGATGATTATCTTGACGCCATCCTTGGCATGACCAGCTACCCTTGGAGTACCGGGGGCACGCCGGTTACCGTCATCGGCAAATATACCGCCTCTGACTACACCAAGCCGACGATCGTTACCACGCCTTTCCTCTTCGGCACATTCTATACCCCTTATGTTGCAGGAGGAACTGCCAACGGCGCTTATGGTATGACCTTGGGAGGCTTTATTGCCGACGATGCGAGGGGCGTCCAGATAGCAATACGCGGTCTTTTTGTCGGACCGGACAATGCAACGGCAGGTGTGCTCAGGGGATCACAGGCGCTGACGGGAAGCCTGTACAAAGACATAGGCATGTGGGAAGCTGAAGGGACAGTGGTCGCAAACGTTATGAACAGCAGTTTCGCAAGCAACCCTGAAGGAGTGAACATAGGCAATTTCAGCGCAAACATTATCAACGGACCCTTTGCGTCACAGATCATGGGGCGTCTCACCGGTGATTCGGGCTCTCTCTTTGCCACCATGGAAAACTCGGGGACGACCCGCTTTATTAAAGGGCAGGACTGGGGTGTCTTCAGCTCAACAATATGGGTCGGCGGTTTTGGGGTGTCATCGTTATCTACTACGATACCGGGCACCTGGAGCGCCCAGGTCGGGGCAGAAGGTCAATTCGGCGCGTACAAGGATGCTTCTAATAACTGGCAGGCTGATATCGGGATGATGCTCATCCCGACGCTCAGCGGCACGTTGACCGGTGGTGTGGCGAAGGCCTCATATACAAGCACCGTAGGTCAGTTCATGACCATGACGAAGATGGGTACCATAAGCGATGTGGGCGTCCTCGGCGTCTATACGCAGCCGGAGACCGTTGAAGCCAATAAACTCTATTCCTGGCAGGGAGTGATGGGCGGTGTGTGGAACACGACCCAGTATTTTACCTTCGCCAGCAGTTTTAATGCATCGAGCAAGCGCTTTGCAGAGATGCATTCCGGTGGCTACTCAGATGGCTCCTATAACCATTACTATTACAACTATGATAATGAGGTCAAATACGGGGAGATCAGCTTTTTCAGCGATGCCTCAAGGACATTGATAACACAGAGAAAGTATGAAACGGATAGCGGTCCTTTCTCAATCCCTGCGTGGTATGAATATACCTATGCAAAAGGTACCAACACGTTCTCCGGCTACACAACAGGCACGGATTACCCCGCTTCCTTCAGCGATGCCTTTTTCAGCGACCTTGCAGCAGCGAAAGGACAGCCGGCACCCAACCAAACATCAACGTGGTGGGATTTTTCCCACGACGGTTCCATCTCCGCGATCATGGGAGGCGTGGGGAATCTCTGGACGGCGACCGCAGGCTCTCCGGCAACCGTCTATTTTCTCGGTGATTTTAACAGTTGGAACGGGAAACCCACCATATTCGGCACTGACATTGTGAGCTATAATGTAAAGAATAGCACCAATACGACGCTCGATGGAAAGGGTACGTATTACGGATATATCGGCGGCAGGGAGATCGACGGAGCAATCGAGGGAAGGATATATGCCGTTTATCTCGACCCCGCTGAAACATCCCCTGCGGGCATCCTGAAAGGCTCCTTCACCGGTACGGTCTATTCCTCCGACATTGAGATGTGGGCAGGCCAGGGCGGCATCTATCCTGTCTACCTGATGGATGTATCCGTTCCGCTGACATCTTTCTTTGATCATATATATACAGGGGATTTTTACGACAATACCGGCAGCAACACCTCATTTACGCTGAACGGGTACCAGATGGGTGAAGAATACAGCCGATCCTTTACTTATCAAGGAGAGGGCATAACCTTCTCTGCAACAGAAGGAAGCTGGGGCGTGTGGCAGACCGCGGTAGGTGGTATATATACCGGGATCACACCGACCGAGCCATGGACTGCAACCATCGAGTTCATAGACTCTACGAGGATCATGGGCAATGGGGTGACGGGCACCAAATGGTCAGGCAATAAGGTTGAAGGCACAATAGTAGGCTATGGAGCAGATATACAGCCAGCACAGACATATACCTGGATCTCTGTCGGTGAGTTGAAGGGGACATTCAACCCAACGCTTTTAACCTTCCAGGCCGGGGTCATGGGCGTATCGGTTGAGACGAACACATACCTCACCCTGGCGGCGACTGATCCGGGTAAGGCGAAGCTCCAGGCTCTCGGCATCCCCGCGGTCCAGGTGGGCATGGCTACCCTGACCGGATCCGGGAATGGTTTCTCTACACTTTCGATGAATGACGTAAAATTCTTTGCAACCAGCGCAGGCGGGAAGCCGAGCATCTGGGCGACAAACAGCGTGACCGGTAATTATACGGCACCACCGAGTACCAGCACCCCCATCTCACTGAGCGGCGGCACGCTCAATGCCTCTTTCAACTTCACACAATGGAACCCCAGCAGCAACGGCAAATGGCTCGGCAGCGTGAACGGTACAGGCGGCTTTAACGGCTCAACAACCTTCAGCGGCGCTGCCGCAGGCACGGGAGCGACCTCCGGCGCAGGGAGCATCACCGGAACCGCCGCAGGAGTGGCGAAGTAAAGAAAACGGCTCATAGTTCATAGCTGATAGCTCATGGCAAAAACACAAATCGGTTTGCAGGTTCAATATCTGCAAACCGATTCTTTTGTGACCATTTAAAAAAACATGAATTCTTCAGGTAAATATGATACACCTGAATACAAGATAATGGTCAATAATAATACATGGAGGGATTGAATGAAACGTCTGTTGACAACAATCATAACGGCAGTGGTCATGGTATCTTTTGTCGGTGTTTACCAGGTTTCCGCGCAGGCGCTGAAGATCGGCGTCTTCGACGTCCAGAAGGTCATGAGGGGATCAAAGACAATCGAAGGCTATCGTCAGGACCTTATGAAACAGATCGAGGCCAAACGGAAACCGCTCAGGGATAGAGAGGAATCTGCGAAGCTCACTGAAGAGAAACTGAGAAAGGAAGGCGAGAAACTCCCCGTTGATGAACGCAGGACGCTTGAAGTGAAGCTTGCCAACGATGCAAAAGACATAAGGAGGCTCCGGGAGGATTTCGAGATCGAGGTGCGGAAGATGGACTCTCAACTCGCACAGAAGGCCCTCGGTATGATCAACGGGGTCGTCAGGAATATAGCAGAAAAGGAAGACTACACGGTGATCTTTGAGAGAAGCGCCGCCGGTGTTGTCTACGTGAAAGACACGGTTGATATTACGGGGAAGATAATACAGCAGATAAAGTAATCAGGTCATAGCCGATAGTTCATAGCAAAAGCTAAAAAATAGTAAGCAGTAGGTAGTAGGCAGTGAAAAGCTTTTCGTGCGCACCGCTTACTACCTACCCTCTTTTGCTCTTACTGCTTTCCGCTCGTCAGCCTCCGCACCGTTCAATTACCTCATCGAAGAAGGGGGTATTGTCGCATAGGCGCTTGACGTATACATTGTGTTGACAGTATCCTGCTTTAAAGATAATATTGACTCAGTCCTGATGATTGCCCCAACGCACCGCACTTTTTTGAGAAATCTCAAGATTTTCGATATTGCCATCATGGTCGTCTGCTTTTTCCTCGCTGCCTACGTGGTCTCTTTCGGCATAGGGACCGTCACCTTCGGTCAGTTCCTCTCCATGCGGATCAAGGTCCAGAACTTCATCATCTTTCTTTGCCTGCTCCTTGCTTGGCATGTCGTTCTCTCTTCATTCGGCCTCTACCGGCTGAGGCATATGACGCGCCTTCGGGATGCGATGGGGAGTATCGTCAAGGCGACCTCCCTTGGCACGCTCCTTGTCGCTCTGGCTGGCATCCTCTTAAGGATCAAGCTCGTGACGCCTTTTTTTATTTTGACCTTCTGGGTGTCATGCACTATCCTGACCATCGTGTGCAGGGGAATCCTTCGCCGCATCGTACAATGGATGGGGATGCATGCGACCGGGATCTGTTACCAGCTCATCATAGGCACTGGCAAAGAGGCACACGAATATGCACAGAAGATCGCAAACACGGCAGGGGCCGGGTACAGGATCATAGGCTATGTGAGTGAGGCTCACGAAACAGGGATGCCCCCGACCATTGAGGGCATTCATGTTGTAACAGGCCTTAATGAATTACCATCTTTTCTGCGCCATACGGTCGTTGACGAGGTCGTTATCTGCCTTCCTGCAGGGCGCTCTTATGAAGATATCCTCGCGGTTATTTCATTATGTGAAAGGCACGGCATCACGGTCAGGATAGTTGCCGATCCACTCAGCCGGAGGTTAGCAAAAGGCAGCGCTGATGAACTATACGGTACGGAAACGATCATCCTGGATAAAAAGGGCATCGAGGGATGGGATGCGTTTATCAAGCGCGTCCTGGATATTGTGATCGCATCCCTATTGCTTATTGTCGCATTCCCCATCATGGTCGTGACTGCGGTCGCCATAAAACTTACCTCGCAAGGACCTGTCTTTTTTATCCAGGAACGGGTAGGGCTGAACAAGCGGGTATTCAGTATGTACAAGTTCAGGACCATGACCCCCGATGCCGAGAAAAGATTATCCGATGTGGCGGAACTCAATGAAGCAGACGGGCCGGCATTCAAGATCAGGCATGACCCGAGGGCAACGCCTCTGGGAGGGATCCTCAGGGAATTCGCGATCGATGAACTGCCGCAGCTCATGAACGTGCTGAAGGGCGATATGAGCATGGTGGGGCCTCGGCCCCTGCCCATGAGGGATTACGAGGGATTTGACAAGGATTGGCAGCGCCGGCGCTTCAGCGTGCGTCCCGGGATCACGGGATTATGGCAGGTGAGCGGCCGGCATGCCCTTAGTTTCGACGCATGGATGAAGCTCGATATCGAGTATATCGACCGATGGTCGCTGCTGCTCGATATGGAGATACTCGCAAAGACCATCCCTGCGGTTCTGCGAAGGACAAAAGAGGTATGAGCGAAAAGAGGATCAGCACAAACACGGCGCTTTTGTTCTCCACAGAGGTTGCGACGCAGGGTCTCGGCTTCATCGTGTCCATAATGGTGGCGAGGATCCTCGGTGTCGAATCCTACGGCCTCCTTTCGTTTGCCTATAGTCTCGGTGTTCTCTGTATCATGGTCCCTTCCTTTGGATTCCAGAGGTTCACGGTCCATGAGCTGGCACGATCCCCGGAGCAGGCAAACAGCTTTTTCACACACATCTCCCTTCTCATGTGGGCATTCACGCTCCTTATAGCGGTTGTGCCGTTTGGTGTTGCTCTTTCAGGTCCTTCCG
Source organism: Syntrophorhabdaceae bacterium (assembly GCA_028713955.1). Taxonomy (NCBI): domain Bacteria; kingdom Pseudomonadati; phylum Thermodesulfobacteriota; class Syntrophorhabdia; order Syntrophorhabdales; family Syntrophorhabdaceae; species Syntrophorhabdaceae bacterium. Next base: position 3,798 of record JAQTNJ010000022.1, on the reverse strand, counting down.
GGGAAGGGCGTCTTTTTGTCATTTTCATCATCTACTTTGTCATGGCAGCACTTGAGTATGTGCTCTTCCTTTGCTCCTTTTATCGTGCATCTCAGAGAATCAGTAAGGAATCCATGCTCAGGATGCTCCTTGCCCTCATGTGGTGTGCCACGGGGCTGGCGGTCCTCTTTGCCGGGTATGGACTTACAACCTTTGTGGTATGGAGACTGGTTGTAACTCTCCTCTGCGTGGCAGCGGCTGTTCTTGTGTTACGAAGCGATTATGGAATCAGAATCGTTTCCTTCAGCCGGCAATACGCATGGGACATTGTGAAGAGAAGCGCGCCTTTAGCCGTCTTCTCCATGCTCTCCTCCGCCTTTACCTTCCTTAATCTTGTGTTGTTGGGGATGATGCGCGGCGATGTCGATGCTGGATACTATTCGGCAGCAGAAAAGATCGTGTACCTCGTCGGGATGATCGCTGCGAGTCTCGCTTGGGTTACTTTGCCGTCGCTATCAAGGGCATGGGCTCGCTCAGCCAAAGAATTTTCCAATGTCTGCACAAGGATCATGCGCGCCGCGCTGATCATTGCGGTACCCTGTGCGGTAATGGTTGGTCTTCTCAGGAAGACATGGATATTCCTTCTTTTCGGCACGGGGTATCTGCCAAGTATTCCTGTCCTGGGCATCCTGGCCCTCAGCATTATCCCCTTCTTTTTGAGTGAGATCAACAGTACATCCCTTATTGCCATGGATAAACAGAATAAGGCGGTAAGGGCGGTGCTTATCGGGCTGATCGTGCTCATTGTCTCGTCGTTTATACTCATACCCTTATGGGGAGCCAAGGGTATCGCGCTTGCGCGAACATTCTCCCTTTGCGTGGTGATATGGGTTCAATTAAGGGCGCTGAAAGATGGTGTATGGGGAAAAGCCCAATGGGTTACTTTTGGAAGGGTCCTTGCCGCAGGAGCCGCTATGGCGCTCACTATAATGGTGCTCATAAAGCTCTCATGCACCGTACCGGTCGCACTGGCCGTTTCTTTTGTTCTCTATCTCGTCATGCTCGTCCTGATGCGGGAAATGAGATACGGGGAGATCACGGGTATTTTCTCACGATAAACCTCGCCAGATTTTTCATACGAAAAGAAAAATATAATGAGCGAACTTTCTCGTATATCCGCGGAGGTGCGATAAGATAGAAGAGGGCTTGGGATATCTTGCTCAGGCGCAATAAGAACGGGCCGGGGGCCTTGTATTCCCAAAAATGTTTTAAAGCAATCCTGTATCTTCCTCTCATTCTCTCCAGGGGGATATCCATTAGATGCAGATCGTTCTCAACGGTCCTTGCAAGCCGGGCGGCTTTATCATGAAAGGTCTGCTCCAAGGTCCGGAGCGTATGTGAATAAAAACCAATGCGCCTTTCATGCCATACGATGTCAGTCCGGCGAGACTCATTGTCACTGTAAGGATGCCTCCTGTAAAAACCTAACGATCTGTCCACAAAGTATATATCGGTGCCCACAAGGGCATGGAGGTGGAGATACAGGTCGGCGGAATGGGTGAAATATTCGGGCAAGGGAAGGATCTTCTTGCAAAGCCTGCGGCTGTATGATTGGCCCGATGTTGGCACAAGGAAGTAGACCGGCATAAAGCCCGTGCCTCCGTTGTGCGTTGACAGCACATAAAGATTTTTCCCTATTTTATGAAGCAATTGAGGATTGTGATAATAAAGATAGGGGATGAACGGCCCTTTAAGCTTCGTTGTCACGACAGAAAGGTTATGGAAGACCGCATCACAATGATAGGTATTATAAATGTGTGAGAGCTCTTGCAGTTTTTCCGGATGGAAATAATCGTCAGCATCGAGGAATACAATGATGTCTCCGCTGGAATGCATGAACCCCGCGTTGAATGCCGATGCCTGACCGCCGTTTTCTTTGTAAATGTACTGAATGCTGTGAGAGTATTTCTTTACCCTTTCCTGTGTGTCATCGGTTGAGCCGTCATCGACCACAATGATCTCTGTCCTATCCTTCGGAAAGGTCTGGGCAAGGACGCTCTCTATTGCCTCTTCAATGAATGCGCCCAGATTATAGGAGTCAATGATAACGGAAAAGTATGGTACGGCCATTGTTTTCATCCTTGCAGTCACTTGATGTTATACACCATAGGAGTTGTTTCCCACAACCGAAAACACGGAAGGCGATCTTCGTATTGACAAGCCGGTTTCTTACACTATATGATTCGATAGAGGTTGGTTTTCTCACGATGAAAATCGCAATCATTGGAACACGCGGCATACCGGCACAATACAGCGGCTATGATACGCTCGCAGAGGAACTCGCCCTGCGTCTGGCGAACGATCATGGCGTGCACGTAACGGTCTACTGCCGCAGCCCTTATTATGAGAAGAAGCCTACATGGGTCTCCAACGTGGAGTGCATCTATCTCCCTTCAGGACGGGCGAAAGGCATTGAGAGCCTTTTTCATACAGGGCTTTCCGTGTTGCATGCATTGACCGGAAGTTATGATGTGATATTTGTGGTAGACCCCGGGAATGCGCTGTGGTGTCTTTTGCTCAAGTGGTTCGGGAAAAAGATCGTCATCCATACGGACGGTCTTGGATGGAAGAGGAGAAAATGGGGAAGATGCGCCCGGCTGTACTATAAATGGGCTGAGCGCATAAGCACGCTCGCAGCGACGGCGCTTGTGAGCGATAGTCCTGTTATGAAGGGCTATTACAGGGACACCTACCATGCTGAAACGGTCTATATACCTTATGGCGCTGAACCAACCGTCGGTATGGATGAAACGATTCTCGGCGAGGTCTCCGTGAAGCCCCACCACTACCTCCTCGTTGTTGCAAGGTTAGAACCGGAAAACAACACAGACCTTATCATAAAAGAGTACGTAGCCTCGAAGGTCAGCCTTCCTCTTGTTGTCGTGGGAGACTCCCCTTATGGAAAGGACTACCTTTCGAGGCTCCATGCCCTGGCGAATGACCGTGTATATTTTACGGGAAGGATCTTTGACCAGAAGAGACTGAATAGCCTTTACAAACATGCATTTCTCTATATCCATGGTCATGAAGTGGGCGGCACAAACCCTTCCTTGCTCAGGGCCATGGGACTACAAACCCCGCCGCTTGTACTGAACGTTCCTTTTAATACTATTGTCACAGGCGGTAATGGGTTCACTTTTGAGAAGGAAGTAGACGGTCTCTCCACTACACTGCAAAGACTTGTGCTTGAGCCGGCAATGGTCAGAGAAACGGGCATGAGGGCAAAGGAGTGGGCCGACAGGCATTTTACGTGGCAGTCCGTTGTCGCTGCATATAAGGAGCTCTTCAATTCACTGGCAGAGGAAAAATAGCCCGAACTACCTACCTGCTGCCCTGTCCCCTCTGCAGGATTTCCACGCATTTCGAATAACCTTTCTTCGCAAAGGGGTTATCGGGGTCTCTTTTCAGCGCATGTTCAAACGACTCTTTTGCCCTTTTAATATCACCCGTCATTCCATAGGCATCCCCCATCATGACATAGTGCCGGGGATTGTCAGGGAAAGAGGCGATCACCTCCTGCATTACGGTGCATGCCCGCTGGTAGTCTCTTGTCGCCATATAAATATAAAAGAGGCCGTACTGCGCAGATAGCCACGTGAGCATGCGTGGGTGGCCCCTTCTCTCCCATTTGCTCGCGAGGCGCTCCTTCTCGGCATAGGTAATGGCCTGGCTGTATGCATGGAGCGCTTTATCGTACCTTTTCAGCTCGTGGTATACATCGCCTTCCAGCAGAAAATGCTTGCTCGATTCAGGAGCCAG
>JAQTNJ010000021.1 GCA_028713955.1 Syntrophorhabdaceae bacterium | reverse complement strand
TGGCAAAATAGACAAGGAGGATTTTGTCATGAAGACATCGAAGTTCACAGAAGAACAGATCGCCTTTACACTCAAGCAAGCTGAACTGGGGACACCGGTGAAGGAGGTAATCAGGAAGGTGGGCATCACCGAGCAGACCTTCTACCGGTGGAAGAAGAAGTATGGGGGACAGGGAATGAACGAACTAAGGAGGCTGAGGCAGCTTGAGGAAGAAAACAGGAGGCTCAGGCAGATGGTGGCGGACCTCTCCCTCGACAAGCATATGCTCCAGGAGGCGCTCATAAAGGCTTGACGGGAGCGTCTCATATAAAGAAAAAGGGTGTTATATATGATGCTGTTTTATTATTAAAGGAAAGAATGGTCACCACGATAGCTGGTGATAAACATATCAGACTGGAGGTGGAAGATGGAGATTAGAAAGATTGTAACGGTGATTGAGGATGTTTTTATAGACGGAAAAAAAGGCCGCAAAACCGGTAAGGAAGGTTGCCGCCATCGCTGTTATCAAGAACCCCTGTGCAGGTGCATATCAGGAAGACCTGAACCCGTTGATAGATTATAGTGAAGAGATAGGCAGGACAATCTCCGGGTGTGCAGTGGAGGCGTTGGGAAAAGACAGGAAGGTCGACAGCTATGGGAAGGCAGCGATCGTTGGTGAGAAAGGGGAGCTTGAACACGCCGCAGCGCTTTTGCACCCGAAGCTAGGTACGCCTCTCCGTAGCGCGGTCGGCGGCGGCAAGGCGATCATCCCTTCGGCAAAGAAGATCGGCAGGATGGGAGACTCAATCGATATACCGCTTCATTTCAAGGATGCAGCATTTGTCCGTTCGCATTTTGACGCCATGACCGTCTCGGTCAGCGACGCACCGAAGGCAGACGAGATCCTCCTTGCAGTTGCGGTAACCGATGGGGGAAGACCGAATCCAAGGGTAGGCGGTTTGAAGAAGGAAGAAGTAAAAGGAGAGGACGGACTACGTTAGACTGCGAGAGGATAAGAAGGTGAGAGGAGCAGAAGTTACGATATAGTATTGTATCAGAAGCCAGAAGATAACTTGTTACCACGAAACCGTAAAGATTATTACTGTTGCAACACTCCTCAAAAATTATTATAATCTCAAACCGTGCCCCCGTAGCTCAGGTGGATAGAGCAATGGATTCCTAATCCATGTGCCGCATGTTCGAGTCATGCCGGGGGCAATAAATAATATCAAGGGTTTATAAGATATCACCAAAACATAGCATATAGGTTCCCAACATCCTTCCCAACAGCTATTATTGATTTCTTTTTATTGTAGGGAATAGTTTATGAAAAAAGTCGAATGTTGCGGGTTCATAAATTGATTTCAATTTTTCAAGGGGTTCAATATACTTAAAGAGAAATTCAACTTCCTCGGGCATTATTATTTTTATAACCGTATCTTTATCAAGTATACCAGCGTTGCTCAGTATCCTGATATTATGGAAGTGGTGAACAATACGCCTTCTGTGCATATCGTAGATTTGGAATGACGGACTTTTTTCTTTCTCTAAATTTTTATAACGTTCGTTAGTCGCGTCTTGATAACAGTCGCGGTCAATTTGAATATACCTCATACTTTCATACATTTCTCGTGAACTGTAATTAATCCTTATGTTTTGTGCCGTTGTTCCTTGTAGAGCTATCTTTGATAATTCTGTTGCTCGGAAAGAGAAATAAGCACTAAAGGCGGCCGCAATAGCTGCTAATGCGCTTATGGCGGTAGTAGGGTTCGCAAATAGCCACCTTATAAATGTACATTCGTTGATAGTTGTATCCATAATGCCCCCCTATTTTTTTCTTAATTATATGATTTTAGCAGAAAATTACAATAGAGGGAGACCATTGGATCCCCGGTCAGACCCTAAGGCAAATACTATTTTTTCTTGAAATTAATTTATGAGAAGCAGAAAATAGAGTAAAGTAGAATATCCATGAACAAATCGCTACATGAATTTTATAAAATGATGCTTGAAGGAGTCGAAGAAAAATTAAAAGACGAAAACCTAACCTCAGAGGAGAGGCAAGGATATGAAAGATTAGCAGCAAAATACGCTGGCATTCTTTTTAGCACATGGTTTCCGGTTGATTGGGGAAGAAGGTTAATAATGGTATTTATCTTCTTAATAGTTGGATTGTACGGAATATTATGGGGGCATACTGCTGCCTTATGGTTGTGGTTATCAATACTTATATTTTCTCCTCGCGTTGTTGGTGAAGTGTTGGCTGTGCTCGGCAGAATAAATAGCAATAGATAAAACAGTTTGAAGGGGGATAAAGTATGCAAAAGAAGCCTAAGGTTACAGATAGAAGTCGTCTTAGACACCCTTACCCTAATGGAAATCCTGTTGAATGTCCAATATGCCATGAGAAATTTGAGCTTAAGCGTATTTCCGAAACGACAGGGTCCTTTGAATGTCTGAAATGTAAAAAAACATTTCGTGTAAAGAAACAAAAGTGAAAACAGGAAGGCTCCGGAAGGTTACTTCATTCAAGCTCGACGCTGATCTGGTAAAGCAATTAAAGGTCTACTCCATTCAGAATGACGTTGCAATGTCCGATCTACTGGAAAACGCCATACAGACAATCTTAAAAACTAAGCCAGCTCGCAAAAAACCCCGCTAAATTTCAACGATCTCCCTCGTACTCGATACTTTATACTCATGGAAAATAAAGTCTCCTGAGAAGGCCTGTTTTTAAGGATAAGAAAGGCCCCCGAGCAATGACGACCGAGGGCCTTATCGAAGGAGCGCCGCTGGGGAAGGGAGAGAGGGTTCCCTGCTGGACGCGGCGTTACTGGCCCCAGCCCGGCCTATAGATTACTATTCTGTTAACTTTCCAACAAACCCGACCTTTCCCGTTCTGTTTAGCGGGACCATGTCTATGCTCACAACGTTCGTTCCAAACGCATGTGTTGTTACAGCGACCCCGACGTACTTCAAACCGTCCGCGCCGAGATCTGTGCTTAAATCGCTTTCATCGACGATGATCGCGCCGGTTAAATTTAGCGCCGCTGGAGGACATGCTGCTGCACCTTTCAAGGTAATCCCGGTATTAAGATCATCTTTCGGGAATAGAGCAACATAGGCCGTTGTCGGCCAGTCCGGGACCGCATGGTAATGAGGTATCCCGTTCGATGCGTTAAGCGCCGATGCCCACTTCTGAGGAGCGAGTTCTCCCGTTGCTGCTGCCGTTGCCAAGTGGTATGCTTTCGTTCCGCCGTTGACATATACGTCGACCGTTGTCGCGCAATTGCTGGCCGGGTTCAAAAGGCCGACCTCCATGCTTTTTAATTCGTACTGCGTCGCCGGGCCGATGCTCAAGGTTGCCCCGGATATCGCGCTGCCTGCGAATGTTGCCGCTGTTGACTCATAGACCGTAAAGGTACATGATCCGGCCACTGAGGATTGCAGCGGAGAATTGCCCGCCGATGCTCCGCCCATGTTCACCATGAAAGCAACGCGCTTGCATCCCTGGGGCCAGGGCACTTTAGCCGATATCGTCGCACCCGTTCCAAAAGTTTTGAGGATGTTCACTTTATAAAAATCTTCGATATATTTCATTTCAAATGTCTCCTTTGAAAGGGGGCCGAAGCCCCCTGTTATGTTTTTGTTATGCGCTCAATACCGTATGCCAGCCAAAGTTAGAGCCGCCTATTGTGATAGGCTTCCCAGGGAGCGCACCTGCTGATAACAGCATGATTACCCTGAGGCCTATTTCTCCAGAGCTCCAGTATGCCGCTTCGCTTGTCTGGACAAAGATATCGCCGAACATGACTATCTTATAGAATGAGAGATCGCTGGCAAATATGATGTCGCCCTTTGAGCCAAGCACTGGGTTTATGCCAAGTGTGAAAATTATCGGATATCCGAGCAACGTTGAGGGAATCCGCCCTGCTGCGCCGTCAAAGCTGTTATTGCCGAGCCATACTGCATGATTGCCAGCGTCCACCATCGAGGCCAGTTCGGGAATAACAGTCTGACTTGCAAGCCAGACGTTACCATTCGTAAGCTTAGTTTTTGCGAGCATCCCGTATGTGTCAACGAAATCGATCGCGCCGGCGCCGTTCCTGCCGTGAATTACACCGCATGGAGAATCAACGAGGCCGAGAGGCGAGCCAATTCCGGAGCCAGCAACAATATATTTTTCAAGCCCATACTGAAGAACGTTTTTAAGGGCCTGAGCCAGCGGGGCCTCCAGCTTACCTGTCGAGACCGCTTCAAGGCTGATCTTTGTTTCACTAACAAGCTTTCTCATAGTCCAGCTTCGCTGTACCATCTTCGGCGTTCCTGCCGTTATTGTAGCGCCTTCTGCGATAAATTCCGGCAGAGAAAAACCGTAGAGGCCCTCGTTGTCAATATCGCAGTTCTCAAATGTCGCGACGTTCAACGTGTCACTGCCTTCTACAAATTCTTTAGCGCACCTGCTGAAGATGCCCTGATCGGCCAACATCCCGTCGATGACGGCAAGCCTTGTTACCTCGGGTATTGCGAAGCCACCTGCCGCGCCTATGCCTATTTTTGCACCTGTCCGATTTTCAGCCCGATACGTTGCTAAGGGGCCGTAGTCCTTTGTTGCAATGCAACGCAGCCAGTCCGCTTCGGAAAGTTCGTCGCTGCGGGGTGAAAACCCTTTGATCTCCGATGCGCGTTTTTCATGTCCCGGCATTGCCTTTTCAACGGACCTGCCATCTCGATTAATCCCCTCGATGATTTTCTTGCCGTCAGCAAGTTCGGCTGTGATGTTGGCCCGTTTCAGCACTATGCCTTCATGCGCTTCGATCTCTTTATTGAGCTGATCTATGCGCGCGTCCATCTGTTTATAATCTTCATCTTCGACCTTTGTCATAACCCGTTTCTCTGAGTCGACAACGTCGAGGATGTGTTTCATCTTTTTCAGTGTTTCATGTTTTTCCTGTCTCAATTCCTGTGATTTGTTATTCATTTTATATTCTCCTGTTGATATTTTTTTGTTTTGATTTATCTAAACGGCCATGATGGCCGGTATTCTCAATTTTGCGTTCGTTCTTCATGTGTGAATCCCAGCAATAAAAATTAAGTGATTTTGCCAGCTGTGCCTCACTCTCGGTAAGCTCCCCAAGAAAATCCTTTGCTCGCAGCTCTTCACGGTAAGCCGGGGTGACCGTCCGCGCCAGTTTGCCCTTGTTCGTCCTTACCACGCGTTTTCGATTCGTCGGCATTATCGACCCCCTGGACGGCCCGGAGCATCCCGGAGAGGCTCAAGATCAAGGTTGAGCTGCTTCAGTGCCTGGAGAAATTGTGCCCTTGCATCCCGGGCAACACTGCATAGCGGGTGTGCCTTTGATTGTCCCCACCTGTCCGTGATAACAAGACCGTCCCTTTTTATCTGAGCCTGGGAATCACGCATCATGTCAAAGGCCTCAAGAGCCGTGTTGAGGATCTGGAGCCCGGCGCTATCGGATATGTCATACTCCGACAAAATGGATTTTCTTAATTTTTCAGCTTCTTTCGATAATGCTGTTTTTTTCAAAGCAAATCCTTCATTTCATACACGCGATTCTTGGGCACTATATAAGGTTGTGAGTCAATAGGGAATTGCTTCCCCCCTATGCCGCCCTCCCTCCCTGGAGTTTTCGATGGTGAAAACCGCCCTTGTCCCGCTTTGACAGCCCTATCCGCCTTATCATTTTTTTTGCCCTGACCTTCACCTTTGCGAGGGTGAACAAAGGGCGCTGCGGCTATGGCCATACGTGCCCGGCGGTCTTTGTCCTCGTTCGGATCGCGCATAACCTTGAGCATGTACTCAAGGGGCGTCAGATTTTCAGCGGCGGCATTTGCCTGAATATCCGGTTTTTGTTCTTTTTTGGAACCTCTCGGTCCATATTTAGTTCCCTTAACCGGTCCTGAATTTATCCTATACCCTCCGCGCGCCATAATTACCTCCTAATTCTTTGATTATCGCTTTGATTGTTCTTTGAACAAAATGTTCGTACAGGAAAAATAATCTGCGCGTGAGAGCGGCGGAGGTTTTGTAACTGTCAGGCTTCCAGAGATTTACTCCCCCACCGTATGTATATGTAATCATTACCCAAATATCCTTCATGCCTTTATCCTCGCCGGATCTCTACGCTTATGCGCTTTCTTTTCTTCAACCCTGCTGAAGTTAAACGCTGGCTTTGTCTTTGGCCGGACCCGCTCAACCGCCGCTGCATCCCAGGGCGTCCAAGTTCTTCGTTCGTTAATCCTGTCAACGGTTTGCTCGTGCCTGATTACCAAATGGCAACTATCGACAGCATCACCGACAAGATGACAATCTTTGATATGCTCACACTTTAGACAATAGCCGTGCATGTCAGTTCACATATGCCCTTTCTTGCTTCTCGATCTTGTCAACGTAGACCGCAGCTGCCTTTTTGAGATCATCTTCTTTAATGAACTGGAGGATCCCTGCCTTCCTGCATAGGGCAATCAGGGCAATGAGTAATCTTTCCCCGAGGAGAAGGGTGTTGATAAAGGCCTTCATCTGCTGATAGACGGATTCATATAACTGCTGCCCTCGCATCCGTTCACCATCCGGGAGTTTGTTGAATTCCATGCCGGGCTCTGAAACATGAAGGGAATCGCCCCAGGCTGCCTTCCGGGCCATGTTGCCCCTGAGAAGTGTCTCCATGGTATCTTTCAGGTTCATGCCAACAATCGACGAAATTCTCTCGATACTACTTATTAGTTCGGGATCGTCGATGACTATCGTCTTTCTCTTCGGCATATTGTTGACCTCCTATAATATGAAAATTTTACGAAAACCTCTTGTAAGCCCGCGTCAATCCTCAATTTCACTTACCAAACCCCTTTTTTAGCCCTGCCTTTTCGCTGAGATAAAGAAGCTGTCTGAATGGCACATGACAGACCTCGGAAACTTCGTCAAAGGTATATTCTCGATCAGTACAGGCCATGAGCATGAGAGCTGTTTCTTTCTCAAGTGGAAGGTTTAAACTGGGGATCTTTGCCCGTGCCTGTCGTTTAAAACCATGATCCGGGGAGCTGCAAAAGATTGATCCTGCCGTGTCTGAAATTTCGTCGATGGTAATTACCGTTGTAAGGTCCGATAGTGGGATCTCCCGGCCTGAGTTCCGAGGACAATGTTTTGTGTCGACACCCAGCAATTTACAGGTTTCGGCCTCTGGACATGTTTCACACTTGGCAAGCATTTAAACCCCCTTGTTTAAGCTGTTAATATAGTTCCTCGTAAAATCTCCGCATCTTTATGCCCTCTGTGTTGAAATGACAAATGCTATAATCGCAGTCCTCAAAACTGGTTTGGAAATATTTATCGATCATTACCTTAAGATCGTCATAGTCAAAATCCATAGTTCTCTGATCGTCGTCAGAGAATAAGATGGTATTTAAGACATGCTCCCAGGTCTCGGGCCTCAATGGTCTATGGATTTCTCTTCTTTGTTTTTTATACCTGTCAAGGAAGTAGTTGATCGCGTCTTTTGCTTCTGAATCTTCGATGTTGAATTTTTTGCAGTATGCATCAAAGGAAAGAGGGATAGAGGATTTTTCATGCTCGTCATGAAAAATTCCCTTTACATTAACCTTAGGATTAAGGATAGAAGGTTCAGGATCTATAGTAGTGTCTACATGGGTGTCTAAGTGGGTGTCTACATCCCTGTCTTGTGCGTCTTGTAACTTATTGAGAATAAAGCGTACTGCCTGTCGCTTCCCTGTCTTGTGCCCTGTCTCGTGCCCGTCTACGTGGTAGTCTAATCCCTGCTCGATGGTACGGAGAAAGCGACGCGTCTTTACTCTGCTCCATCCCCATAAGGTTGCATAGCCATTGATGCTGCCTTGATGCCCGTTATCATGATCGATCGAATATGAGATCATTGCTTCAAGTACCGTATAGGCTCTGTCTTTTGGAAGGAGATTGACAAGACGCTTATCGATAGGGACCCAATTACCTTGTCTCATTTCCTCGCCGTCCCCTGCGGTCCCCTGGAGAATGGAAAGGGAAGGGCAGGCTGGGGGTTCCTACCCTTGTCGGACCGCGCGTCCTATCCCTGAAAGTTTTTATTTTAAGTTTCATGTTTGTGAGCACCTTAGTTCTGACTAACTGCAACGTTATGCGATGCCATGAATTGTCTAAGATCATCCTCGCTATATCGAACGGATTTACCGAGCTTTGTGTAACGGGGGCCTTTATTTAAAGACCTCCAGTTCCTAAGTGTTGGAAGTGAAAGTTTGGTGATCCTCGATACATCCTTTTCATTTAACCATTGCATTGCCTGTACCTCCTTGTATATTTTTTGCTTCTATTACATCGGGAAGTGTTACACCTGAATTTTCTATCTCCTTGAAATTAAGAGCTAATTTTATTAAAAAGTGTTTCATGCTATACGTCATGATAGGATTATAGTTACGAATGTAAAATAATGTTAGGTGATTTATTTTGCTAAAATTGGAAGGTTTTTTAAACTATTCCCGGATTATAATATCCCCGTGCAGCCCCGGCCCCTGCTTTTCTAACCCGCTTAAAATACTTAAAATGCTCTCAGCGCTTATGTTTTCTCCACAATATGCAAGAATGATCTGCATACAAGCAGCCCATAACCCGCCGGAATAGATCGAGCAATTTGTCTTATAATCCCGTAAAAGCCTTTTGATGTTCTGAGCCAGCGAAAACCGCGCATAGTTCTTTCTCTGATAATTCGATTTCTGAAAAAGCTCCTTGGCCTTGCCGACAATAACCCCGAACACCCATAGGTCGTGTAAAAATTTTTCAGGAAATGTGAGACACTCTGCACTGATAACTGGTTCAGGTAAGTTATTTTTAGCGCAGTATTCTTTTTCAAGTATATTAGACGCCTCCATAAAAAACTGAAAGGTAATAGGATCTGCTTTTAAAAAGTGGTTATGAAGGTTCGCGGCATCTTTGTGCAGTTCGTTAAGAGCCTCTACTATCTCTTTCTTGTTCGGATGCTCTGCCATTGATGCCTTTTCGAGTTGGTAAACATAAGCGTCCTCTTGAATCCGGAAATAAAATTGTTCATCTTCCATGAGCTGCCCGAGTTTTTCCTGCACCTGGGCGCCGAACGTGTTGCGTAATTCTTCGTATGTTTTTTTAACATCAATATTCGGTATGGAAGTTAGCCCGGCTGCGGGCCAATAAATATGCCCCTCATCGGCCCCTGGGGGCACAGTGAATTTGTTCAAATACTTTGGTTTAACTTTAGCCATTTGTAACCCCCTTGAATACATCGGATGCAACCTCGGCGGCCTTTTTCAGTGCTTCATCATGTAAATGTGCATACCTGGCCGTCATTGCCGCGCTCTTATGCGTGAGGAGTCTTTGCAAGGTATATAAATCAACTTGCCCGGAGGATGCCAATATCGATGCATAGACATGCCTTAAACCATGCAGAGGCCTAAACTCCGGCGGTAGTTTTGCCGCTTTCCTGATACTCTCAATGCGCTTCCTGAGATCCTTGAAAGGTTCTCCTTTCCGATTTGCAAAAACGTTTTCACCAATGCGCGGATGTTTTTCAAGGACCGCCCGCGCTGCATCGTTCAGGGGAATATACATTGACTTTTTCCCTTTTGGTTTTCTGATGAATATAAAGCTCCGCTCGAAATCAATATCACTCCATAAAAGTTTCAGGAGCTCACCTTTTCTCATACCTGTGAATAATGCCATTTGCATAAAGTGAGCCGCCTGAATGTCCTCGCTTTCCTCTAAGACCTTCAACAGCGCGGATAATTCGCTTGCGTTCAAGTTCTCTGTTATCTGGTTATCAACGGAAGGCATCTTGATGGGGAAGGATAGCCCCTGGCATAAATGTTTTTTCAAACCAAGATTAGCAATCCTGCCGAGCAATGAAAGGACATGTTTAACTGTTGCCGCCGACCTGCCTTTAAGGTTCCTCCGCTGCAACCGGTCCAGATCGAGCGGCATGATCTCACATGGTTCCTTTGTGTCGAAAACGGGTTTTATATGTTTATCGTATCGTGTTTTGTCTGAGTCAAACGATTTCATTTTAGCGTGTTCCTCTCGGTAGAGTTCCCAAAGTTTTGCAATTGTCCATTTCCCGGCCTCTGCTGCCCTTGCTGCCTCTGCCGCCTCACGACGGCCCTTATTGCTGAGTTCCTTGCCTTCAATGCGTCTCGAGCGGATCCTTACCGCTCTTGCTGGAGTCATGGCGTCCTTATGCTGCCGCCCGGCCTTTTCTTCAATCAGCTTGCCGTCTTTACGATATGCGATATAGTAGATTTTCTCAGGACCTCTTGTCCCGGTCCCCTCGATGTAATAAACACCCGGATACTTTGTCTTGAAACGTTTAGGCATTTTATACCCCCTTTTGCAATCCAATGATTTTCACTCCCAACACCACTCCCAACACCTAAAATAATAATAGGGATAAAATAATAAAAAGTCAAGTTAATTGTAAAGTGTTTATATAAGCGGATTTACAAGGAGTATATTATTTAATAGAAAATAAGGTAATATCTGATAAATAGCTTGCAATGGATTCCTAATCCATGTGCCGCATGTTCGAGTCATGCCGGGGGCAATAAATAATATCAATAAGTTAGGCATCTAAGAATTAATTTTTATATTCTTCATATAGTTTTATTTTACCGTTATTTTACCGCTTTTAGATGCGAAATTATAAAATTAACCTTATGAGTCATTCAAACAACACTCATCTTAAATCGATCGGTTACATCCTGTGGATCTTTGGTTTCACGGGCTCCCATCGGTTTTACTACGGCAGACCCATTTCAGGGACCATCTGGTTCTTCACGCTGGGGCTCCTCTTTGTCGGCTGGATTATCGATCTTTTTCTTATCCCGTCTATGGATCGCCAGGCCGATTTCAGATACCGCAGCGGCAGTATTGACTACACGGTAGCATGGATCTTGCTTACATTTCTCGGGTTATTCGGCATTCACCGTTTTTATATGGGAAAGTGGCTTACGGGGATAGTGTACTTGCTCTCGGGTGGCATCTTCGGCATCGGGTACCTGTATGATCTTTGGACCCTCAATGATCAAGTCTCACTAATAAACAGCAGGTAATACTCCATTTTTGTCTGCTGCTTATAAAACTCACATCCGTAGGTCATCAAGAAATTATGATGGGGTGTTGCCACTGGTCACGAGCAGGTGATCCCAAGCGCGGGTACAGTCAACATAAAGCAGATGCCGTTCAGTGTCGTAGACCTCCTGCAGGTCAGAATCGTCAGTAACCGTTTCAATGCGCTCCTGCGAGGGAATCATCTCGTCGTCGCAGGCCACCACCACCTTGAATGCCAAGCCTTTGGCAAGATGCACCGTACAGATTGAAACGTACCCGCTGACCGTCTCAACGGTTTCATCGAGCACCTTGTATGGGATTCCCGACTTCTCCACCGCCATTCGAGCACGGTCAACCTCTGCTGCCGTAGGAGCGATACAGTCTGTCCAAAATGTGGTTCCGAGCTGGTAAAAAGAACAGTCCGGCAGGGGAAAAATGCCGGTCAAACGTTCCTGGGATGCTCAAGTTTTCCAAAATGTCGATATACCAAAAAAGATTGAGTGCTTTTACTTTTGCTGCGATGTGAGGAGAGTTAAGTGCTTCCTGAAACGTGGTTTTCCCTAATTCATAATTTCATACTTCATTGCGATTGGTAACAAATGAGCTATTTATAAAAAATTCTTGATATTTTTAAGAGCTGTGACAATAATGAAAGATAGGGGCAAGAAATTCGGTACATGTTGAAGCAATGGTATAGTACAATAGCATAAAATAAAATGTTATGTGAAGAATAAGCAATGAAACTAATTGAATTATTCTCCGATAAGGTTTTCAAACTGCCCTTAAAAAAAGAAAATGCCTCCATCAGCGCAACTTTAAAGAATAGGTTTGATATTTACCTTAAACTATTGAAAAAATTAGATGGGGGAGGCAAATATATAAAAAGAATAAAAGACCATAGTGGAGAGATTCGTAAGCTGTGTAAAAAATTGATAAAGGCACATGAATCATATCTTCAAGGAAGTCCATACAATGCATATGGTCACTTTTCTGATGGAATGTCTGGGCTTGAAGCGTTTTTGCTTTTTAGCATTAGGGAGCGTGTAAAATATCCAGATGTATATAGTTTATTTAGAGTCAGAGAGTCTCAAGAAAAATACCTAACTAAAAAAGATATATTCCATATCCCTTTCGAACATCGTTATAAAGTCAGTAATCAGCGGTACAGTATAAACGGTTTTCCGTGTCTGTATCTTGGTTCATCCATTTATGTCTGTTGGGAAGAACTGAACAGACCTAATTTTGGGGACTTGTATATTAGCAAGTTCAAACTTACTACTTATAACCCCAAGATACTTGATTTGACATTTTCGGCCAAGGCATCACAAAGTTTATTAGAAAGATTCGAGGAAAAAAATGCATTTCACGAATGGAGAATGTACGAAATGGTGGATAAATTAATTCTGTTCCCCTTAATAATGTCCTGTTCAATTATTAACAGAGAAAAAAACAGGGTTTTCAAGGAGGAATATATTATCCCTCAACTTTTACTTGAATGGGTAAGAAATAAAAACGTTGTTAATGGCATTGAATACCTCAGTTTATCACTGCCTGAATATAACCTTGATCAAAGATTATATAAAAACTATGTTTTTCCAGCCAAACAACAGAAGGTTAAAGGACAATGCGATTTTCTTTCGAGTATTTTCGAGTTAACCGATCCAATCTCTTGGGATTTTGCTAAAGCTCTTGATGCTTTTGCTAAAACATCAAAATCCAGTTCAAACCCCGACTTCAACGTTCTGAACCAACAACGCTCTTATGCTCATACCGAGTTTGGGGTGGTAGAGAAAATAATAGATTCTTTTCCTTTTAAGAAACTTGGCATCACATGACCAAATCGCTTGTGCGGACGAATAAAGCCACGCCGCACAGCTCAATCGTTGGGGTGAATAAAATGGAAGAGCAAATAACAAATCTTGCAATAACAAATCCTAATAAGGGCTGGGTGGCAAAGGAGCTTGCCAAACTTATTGATGAGTGGATTACTTGGCAGAAAGAAGTGGATGAAATTCAAGACTATACATATGATCCCAATATACGACTTAATGTCTTTGCCGATGGGGAAGAAAATATACAGAAACATGAGATACTACAGGCAAAGACACTGACTTTTTTGAATAACAACATTAATGGTCACGGTTTTATCAAAGGCTTTGATGGGAAGGGTTGTGACAGAACTGACCTCCGGTTAAAGGTACGCGTTAAGCACAGACTTCATGAGTTGAGAATTCTCCAGTCATGTTTGGAATATGCGGAAGTGCCTGAATCTTTTTGGAAGAGAAAAGGGAAAGAATTGGTTGAAAAAATATCCAATTTACCCGCTGATGTTGCCGCACAGGTAGCATCAGAGTGGCTAAAGAATCCACTGTCATAAGACACCCAATAAGTCACTACCTTTAGGCGGTAGAGCATGACAAGGACAAGAAACCCCATCCTATTAGTGATACTGAGTCTCTTGGCTCTTCTGGCGCCTGATGTCAAAAGTGCCCACGGAGGAGATGACATGCGAATAAGAGTGCAACGCGTGAAAGAATCTACGGCAATAATCCTCGTAAATGGCCAGCCCGCTGGTACAGGGTTCGCCGTGACTGAAAACATTATTGCGACAAATTTCCATGTTGTTCAGCAATCGTCTCCAGCTACTGGAGGCCAAACGCAGATTACATATGCACGAAACATTGAGGTGCGACTGTATGACGGACGTCAACTGCCGGCGACGCCTCATCCGTCCGTTCTGGGTACTAACCTTTCTGCCAGAATAGGTAGGGATGTGACGCTGCTGAGCGTACCCGCTAACAATCTTAGGCCTTTGAAGCTCGGTCGATTTGCGGACGTGTCCGAAGGTGATCGTGTCTACTTGGCTGGTTATCCGTTAGGAATCGCGCAGATAGTTGTTGCAACTGGCATGTTATCGACGAAATGGCAAGCTGATGCTTATCTCGGACAAGGTGGGCCTCGCAATGTAGCATGGCTCGATGTGACCATGAACAAAGGAAATTCGGGTGGCCCAGTTTTATTGCTGACCGAAGATCCGGCTCGTGATGTCGTTGTAGGGATCGCAAATTTTATCCTGAACCCGTTTGCTCAAAAAGCAGAAGAATTCGTGAATATCGCGGCGAACTTCCCAGGCAATGCTGTTATCATCGGCGTTAATTTTAAGAAGTTCTCGATACTCATGGGGGCCGCCCTGATGTCACAGTCTCATGGCGTCGGAGGATGTGTTGCCATCGACTATGTTCAATTGCCCACGCCTTGAGAATAGACGGCTTAAGGCGCTGCACTGGACAGCAATTCCGCTGCGATCCATCCCCGCCAATGAGCTTTTCGTTACAATCTATTTCAATCGGTAATTCGTAATAATCAGTTTATTGAGAATCATTTGTTTGTAGGTGACAATTCACACCTGCAACTTCATGTCCAGCCCAGATGATCCTCCAAACTCTCTGTTTTCGTCATATACTATTCATATCCCCAAAGGCCCATTATGAAAGGAGGTATGTATGAATGCAAAAGAGGCAATATCTTTATTCAGACATTACCAGCAGTCAAACCATAGAAAGAGAACTGCAGAGAGCTACAGGTCTTTATTGCAGCGCTTCGAGTCACTTTATGCCGATCGTAATCTCGATTCCATAAAGCCGGATGAAATCTACCATTTCCTGGAGCATATGACGGGGAACTCTGCTAAATCCACCAGAAGGTTACGCTATGCCCAACTGAAGGCCTTTTTCAACTTCATCATCGAAAAATGTCACCCTGATCTTAAGAATCCCTGCAGTGCTTCTTTGCTGTCGAAAACATTCAGGATGCCCCGGGCGATCCCGAAGACAATTCTTGAAAAGGAGATCATTGATGAGATGATCTACGACACAAAGAACCAGAGAAACAGGTTGATGCTCGAACTACTGGCGCGCTGCGGATTGAGAATCGGTGAACTGCTCAATATCAAAGCATCAGACATCTCGGAGAGAAAGCTTACGATTAAAGGTCCGAAGTCGGGGAATGAGACGGAGGTAGCCTTCATGCCGGAACAGGTCGCGAGACGGCTCAGCGAATATATCACACGCAACAATGTTCCGTCTGATACGCGTGTATTCCCCATCTGCTACTCTACGGCAAGGACCTTCATAAAGAAGCTCGGTATAAAGCTGAATATGAGTATCTCCCCCCACGACCTCCGGAGGTACTCTGCAACCTATGCGAGCCGGAACGGAGTACTGTTAGAAATCGTGTCAAAGGTTATACTGCGGCATCAGGACTTAAAAACAACACAGGTCTATCTGGGCAAGGTCAGTGATCAGGAGGCTATACGCTGGATAGATATTCTCCACGGGAAATAGTGCAGATTACCGGTTGAAACAGTATGGTCTTTGGGGACTGTCTTTTTTCTTCAGGAACAGATTCTGCGACACCAGAATGTATCATTTCATTTGTTGCTTCCTGAAGTTTAGGGTTTGCATGTGTTTTTGAAGGTACAACATTTCGCTTGGCAATAAGTGACCAGCTCGAAGATTTTCTGCTTGAAATGGGAATAGAATTGCAGGACAATGGGTATATGACTGGAGCTAATCTTGAATAACCATCAAAGAGGCGAGCGATAGTGTTTTGTCAGCTAACCTTCAATTCTTGGAAAAAAACCCGTAGCCTACTTGATAAGATGGAAAAAGATTCCGGTTGGTGGGCATTTCGTGGGCAACCTGATAAACATTTGGAGCTTTCTACAAGGTTCGAACGTGATGCCGAAAGGTACAAATGTACGCCCTATTTCCGTAAAAATAGAGAAGTCTTTATTCTGAAAGAGTTTCAACGTAGGGCCCATCGGTATCAGCAAAATTTGCCGGAATACGATAATTACATACAATGGTTATCTCTCTTACAGCATTTTGGTGGAACAACGAGGCTTCTGGATTTCACATTTTCTTTTTATATTGCCGCTTTCTTTGCTCTGGAAACTTCAATAACGGATTCAGCAATCTGGGCGGTGAATATTAATAGGCTCAAAGAGTCTATAGATAAAAAGATGGACACTACCACGATGACCCCCGAAATGTGGCTTCGTGAAAATCAAACAAAAGCAAACCAGTGTATTGACGAAAAAGAGAATGATGAATCCGTGTTAATTATTGATACTTTTCTACAACACGAACGTATATCAATCCAACAGGGTTTATTCCTATTTCCGTGTAAAAGGGAGACCCCTTTTGAAAAAAATTTGTGTTCAGTGTTTGCCTTTCCATATGATAGGTTAAGAAATGTTTCCGCGAGGAAACTCACCTGGAAAATGCTACCAGACCTGAATTTTCGCGATATATCGATCTTAAAAATTATCATCCCACAAAAATTGCACGCAGACATCCTGTACGACCTTCGCGATATGAACGTGACAGCCGAGACGTTGTTTCCTGGACTTGATGGCTTTGCACGAAGCTTAAATTTACATATGAGGGTTTTTGAGTTAGCCAGATACAGCTATTGAAGACAACCGCCGACTTGGAGCGGTCTATTTCATTGCTATAATACGGGAGAATCGGTCGATGCCCACGCATCCAGACGCAATCGGCTATCTGAATGATCTTGCCAAGGAGATTGACGAGCCTTGGTTCAAGATGGTCTGTGACCTTGTGGCTGTGAGCGGGGTATCAACACTTGACCAGTTGATGCTCGATACGCTCATCGCCTTCTATACTGGGAGGGCGAGCTATATTGGCATTAAGCCCGCCGCCAGTGCAGTTGCTGTCTCTGCCCCTGCAGTCGCGACAGACTTCCTTGAGCACCTCTCCGGTTTTGCCAATTTCAAACTCCTCTGCGATACGCTCGAACTCAGTTTCAAGAAACGCGTTACCCTGATCTTTGGAGCAAACAGTAGCGGCAAATCCAGCCTGTGTGAATCGTTAAAGGTTCTTGCCACTCCCGGGTTGCCAAACCGACCGCTAGAGAATGTTCGCGCGACAGGCGTTGCGACCCCGACATTCCGCTTCAAATTCAGGAGCGACGCTGCCCCGCAGATGTGGACGACGACTGTGGGTTACGGATCGAGGGGAACAACGGTAAAATACTTCGACACGGCGATTGCGATTCAGAATGTGACGAACGCCGTCGAACCGGGCCGTGTCATTGTTCTTGCGCCATTCAAGCTACATGTCTTCGAGCGGGTGGAGGCTCTGACAGCGAGATTTCGCGAGGCACTGCAACGGGCTCAACAGGACAACTTGCTAGAGCTGGACCGAGCATTGCAGGCAATTCGGACGGACTTTGCGAAATTTAATACCCGTCCTTTGGCGGTGATCGAAGACAAAACAGTCTCGACGCTTGCGGCCCAAATCAAACTAGGCGAAACCTTTAAAGACCAGAAGTTGCTTGGCGAAAAGCAAGCAGCAGTCGCTGAACTCGAAAAGGCAACATCTGAGGAGGGTCTGAAGTTGCTTCAGGCTGAACACCGTGAGTTGGAGTCCTTGCTGACTTCGGTGAACACACTGTTGATTTCCGCTGAAGACCTTTGGACACTTGATCCGGCGAACAAGGCAAAAACTCTCTCGGAGAAACAGGCTGCTCAGGAAGCGCTCGCTAAGACGCTCATTCCAGTGGGTAGCACACTCGACGACCTGTTAGCCTTGCTACGAGCTGCCTTCCCGATGTGTAAAATGGACGAGGCGACAGGGCTTGCTTGCCCGCTTTGCAGACGCGACCTGGGAATCACTGAAGTAGATTTGTTCAAACAGTATCATGCCTTACTCATAGGCGATCTTGAGAAAGAGATCAACATCATCAAAGGCGACATTGCCAAGGCCGGGGAGTTGGCGACCACCGTCGGACAAGTGGACCGCGAAACGTGGGACAAATACAAAACCATCCCCGAGGAAATTCTTTCTGCCGCGAAGACCTACTCAGTGCTCATTGTTACAAATTGCGGCATCTCCAAAGGACCGACGGTAGAGGCCAAGGGCGCTCTTGAGTCCCTCAAGTCGGCAGTGACAAACTGGATGACTCAACTGGAATCGAAGAAAACGGCTATCGATACTGCCGCAAAAGGCAGAGACGCGCTGGTGACGCCGCTGACGACTTTGCGCACCGAAATTGAGCCATTGGAATATGCACAAGCTGTCGCCGACCGCTTGGAGACGCTTAAAGCTGCATATAAGATGGCGGATAAGTCACAGTTTTGGAATGCCAAGCTCCCCACTTTCAGACAGGTGTTGAAACGTGTCACTGAGAGAGCAAAGGATGCTCACGAGGAGTTGGTCGTCTTAGATTTTGAAGCGCGGTTGGACGCGGAATACAAGGCGCTCGCCGAAAAGGACATGGCCGCATTTGGAGTGAAACTCGCAAGGAAAGGTGATCAAGCTACAGTGACTGTTCTCCCACAAGTCGGCGGCAAAGACATCGACGGTATTTTGAGCGAAGGCGAACAACGGCTTCACGCTCTGGCATTATTCTTCGCCGAACTAGAGACTTGCCCGCAGTCCGTGCTGGTCTTCGACGATCCTATCTCCAGCTTTGACTACAACTACATTGCGAATTATTGCACCCGGCTGAGGGACTTCACGCTGAAATTCTCAGACCGACAGATCATAATTCTGACGCACAACTGGGAGTTCTTCGTTCAACTTCAGACAACTCTGAATCAAGCAGGCCTCAACGGTCATCTTTCAGTGCATGTTCTCGAGAACTGTGCCATCGTCGCCGATTACAGCGAGAAGATTGATGTCCTGAAGAACGACATTAACGCGATCCTCGCCGCGGCAGGTGAACCAACTAAACCGAAGAAGGAGGAGTTGGCTGCGAAGATGCGGCGATTGATCGAGGCTGTGGTGAATACACATGTCTTTAACCACCAGCGACATCAATACAAGCAGAAGAGTCAGGTAGTCACGGAGTTTCAGCGTTTCACCAAAGTCGTCGCGCTCTTGCCCGTCGAGGCGACAGGCTTGCATGACCTTTATGCGAAGCTCAGCATCACCGAACACGACGACCCGCGGGCAGCGTATTTGAATACAGACAAGACGATGTTCCAGACTCGCTACAATCAGATTCTCGACATCGAAACGGCCATCAGGGGCCGCATCCCACCATAAGCTAAGCCCCTGAAGTTATCGCTTTCAATTGTAAATCCTCATTTCTGCTTACGAACACCCTTGTTTCTTTGTAGGTGCAGGAAAGTATCCGCTTCTTCCTGCAATCAAGTTTTTCATAAAGAAACAATTTAAACCACATTGACATTTGCCGAGTAGAATATAATAATCAAAGAAAAGAAGTTACCAAAATAAAAAGGGGGGGAGCAAATTAACCACGATGTGTATATGCCTTTTATATTAGGTATAATCAGGGGGTAGACCAATAGTGGGACACGTTCCTTGTTGTCCACGCGATGATAAACAAAAAAATGTTCCTAAAGCGAGCTATCGGCACGAGGGTTTCATTTGCGAACGGTAGCGGGCTTCTCATCTTTGCCATTGTACGGTTTTTGTCAGACTATCTCAGTGGTTTCGCAACAATTATGCTTGGGAGGAATCATGCGCGACTGCAACCACCCGCATCGGCGCCCCAGTATAGGTATGTTTTTAACTAATCTTCATGTTGATATGCCGCTCTCTAAAAAGATATGGCTGCTGTTCAGGAACAACATGAAGAAAATATTGACCATGAGCAATTGTTGTGGCCATCATGGCGAACCCGGATGCTGACAGAGGGATGAAGAGTCCACCGGTCGGTGAGACTAAGCCGCCTAAATGTGCCGTTGAATGCAACGCTATATCAATCCTGTATTGGCCGTTTTGTTTTGTGCTCTATAAGCAGGCATTACAATACTCTGACGAATGCAAAATAAAAAATACAAAATACCCCATGGAGGATGAGCTGTTCGAGCCATGAGAGAGGGCCTGATTTTCTACCGAGAAAGCCTTCCCCTGCTACGGGAAGGGCAATGAATAGCATAGATAGCCACAGAATGGCAACATAAAGACTTATCAAGGGGAATGACCTGACTGCCGCGGCATTGAGTCCCAGTAATGCGGTCGCCACGAAATAGAACGCTCCGAAGACCCCGCTTGTCATGAGATGAATACAAAGACCTACCCCAGTAATGAGAGGAGGATTGCCGTGATACTTAAGGGTTCGGAGTAAGAAGGAGCCATCAACGACGATGAGGCTCGATTTGAATATCTTGAGCCGGAAAAGAATATGTGAGATTAAGCCCATGATAATGCCGGAAAAAGCGCCTGATATGAAACCCGTTAACACCATGTTCATAGGCTCCACCTTGTCCATCATACGAAAACCCTTGTCGGTGGCATTGAAACGCTGAAAAAGCCGTAGGGAGCAATGAGCGCACTGTGGGGGAACCACAATTCCTCATCCGTGAGAAGTCCGGAACGTACAAGCACGGGAAAGTCAATTGCCGATATTTTACCCATTGAGGGTCTTATTACCGAGTGTTCTACCTCAAACCTGATAACACCACCTGATGACCCGTAAAAACCCACAGAGGGGCCTGTGAGAAAATGGGTTGCTTCCTCGGGGGTTTGAAAAGGCTCCATATCTATGAGCGGGTCCTTGTTTTCGTTTAAACGGATATCGAAATCACCTTCCCAGTTTCCTTCCGCCGTATATTTATATGGTGGATTATTATCATGCTGTATATCAAGGCGCATGGATATGGATTGCCAGGGAATTCCCATAACCCTGGTGATAGCGGCAATGAGCGGTGAGGTAATACCGCTTTTTAGAAAAAAGACCGCAGGTTTCCCGGTTATAGGATCCAGGACATAGGTGCGTATATTTGCCTGGTCATAATCAAAACGGAAAAAAGGGAAAAACGACGCTCTGACGTTTTTGCTATGGAAGATAACAAGAGAGACAATCGTTTTGCCCTGAAAGGTTACGGCAAAGTGCAAATTATCCGGGATAGCTGGTCGAAGCCTTCTCTCCGGTGTGAGGTATGACAGGTAGAGGACATCGTGTATGTCCATCTGTACCCTAAAAGAGGGAATAAAGCTCATAGAATATATTTTCATTATACGGAATTTTAATATAGAATGGTATCGTTAATTGGTGCCCACGGGTGACGCGAGTATATTTTTAGCGCCACGGACTTGCCGGTGGGAATCCACTACAAGGTGTTTGGTGAAGATATTTTTAGCGGGTGGCACCGGATTTCTTGGGAGATATCTGCGTAGAGCTTTGGTGCAGTATGGACATGAGGTAACTTTGCTTGTACGGCCGACCGCCTCTACGGAACAGTTTGAGCGTAATATTCGCATTGTCAGGGGTGACCCGTCTGCGCGAGGTGACTGGCAGGAACATTGTGCTGGACATGAGGTGGTAATCAATCTTACCGGTACTTCCATTTTCCGTCCATGGACCAGGTCTGTAAAAAAAGAGATTTTTGAGAGCAGGATACGCTCAACAGAGAATATTGTCGAGGCGATGAAGTACGCACAAGGAAACGTGACGCATCTTTTCAATGCTTCCGGTGTAGGATACTACGGTTACTGCAAAGATACAATGGTCGATGAAGCTGGACCACCGGGCGACACATTCCTTGCACAACTCGCCCAATCATGGGAAACAACTGCTTTAGCTGCAAAAGAAACTGATGTGAGAGTTATCCTGTGTCGTTTCGGTATAGTACTTGGCCGTGAGGGAGGCGCGTTTCAGAGGATACTCCCTCTCGTCAAACTTCACCTCGGT
Source organism: Syntrophorhabdaceae bacterium (assembly GCA_028713955.1). Classification (NCBI taxonomy): domain Bacteria; kingdom Pseudomonadati; phylum Thermodesulfobacteriota; class Syntrophorhabdia; order Syntrophorhabdales; family Syntrophorhabdaceae; species Syntrophorhabdaceae bacterium. Next base: position 3,819 of record JAQTNJ010000021.1, on the reverse strand, counting down.
GCACCTTGGGGCAGCGGGCAACAATGGTTTTCATGGATTCACGAAAGGGATGTTGCTGAGATTTTCTCTTTTCTCCTTGTCCATGGAAGCATTAGCGGCCCCGTCAATTTTACGTCGCCAGAGCCTGTCACAAACCGCGAAATGTTTGGCGCCTTGAATAAGGTGCTCAAAATAAAACCGCTCATGCCCGCGATACCGGGGTGGGCACTCAGATGTATCCTCGGGGAGTTCTCGGGTGTTTTCCTGGAGGGACAGAGAGCCGTCCCTGGTGTTCTCAAGAAAAATGGTTTTACTTTTCAGTTCCCGACTTTCACACAGACGGCGGCTAACCTTATCCGATCAAACCGTACGGATCAATAAAAGCTATTGTCGTGACCTGACCTGCCCCCAATAAACCGGAACAGATCATCACAAAACTGGGGGAAGTGGAGGTACTCCTGAGTAAAGAGCCGAACGTACCAAACATTGTCCGCCACATGGGGATAACGGAGCAGACCTACTACCGCTGGAAGAAGGCATGAGGAGGGATGCAGGTCAATCGGGCCCTCGATCTCCCTCGCACTCAGGCGGCAGGGGCACACCAAAGCTCGCATTCACCTCGCCTATGAGCTGATAAAAGCCGCAGAGGACCACGATCTCAATAACCCCTGCCATGCCATACATCCCTGCCAGCTCCCGCTGAAGCTTATCGGGTATGGACCTATAACTGAGGACGTATTCCATCGCTTCTGCAACGGCAGCATAACCTCCGGTAATGGCCCCCGTATGCTTTGTTCTTATTGCTTCAATGATATCTTCCGGCAACCCCGATTGCCGTGCCGGTCCCACATGATCCGCCCACTCAAATTCATTATTGAACCTGGCAGCTATGGAGAGTACTACGAACTGGTAGACATCCCGCGGAAGGGTGGCTGCAAACTTCAGGTAATACCCGGGTCTCTCGATATGCCGGGCAAGTTCGGGATGATGCATGAGGGGTATGTAGGGTCCCTCTGGATTCTTTCCTCTTTGTGCAGCGCTTGAAGAATGAAGTCTGTTCCTTCCATTACCGGACCTCCTTTTCCTGGATATTTATTTTTAACCATACGCTATAAAGTACGATTTTAAACCAAAAATGTGTTGGTAATTTTTATGAATAAATCGTGTTCATTGATTTCAGAAAATGATGAGCAGTCCAATGTTAAATGTTTACAAAACAATGGCCTCACCCTATAATTAATTGTAAAGAAAAGCCGGCTTTGAATGTCACGTGTCAGGGAGGGGGGGGTCAATCATGAAGGGCTCATATAAAACAAAAGGGAAACCCATTGATGAATTAAAGCAGTCCAGAAAGGAATTATCCAGCGTACAAAAGCTGAAAAAAAGGCTGAGTACTGTAGAAAGGAAGTTAAAGGAACAGCAGGATAAATTTCTTGCTATCCTCGATGCAGCGAAGATCTCCATAGCCCTGACCGATATCAACGGCAGGTATATCCATGTAAACAAGACATTTGAGACAAGGACGGGGTATACAAGCAGTGAGGTAATAGGTAAGACCGCACATGAGCTGAATATCTTTGCTGATGAAGAGCAGTATCAGAGATTGCATCAGGAGATTGTCACGAAGGGTTTTGTTCACGAGATAGAGATGCTTCTCAGGGTAAAATCCGGTGGAGTCCGTAATTGCCTCATGTCGTTCCAGGTCGTTAAAGAAGACAACGATGTGTTTGCGGTGGGAACAGCCTTCGATATTACAGAGCACAAAAGGGCCAGGGAAGATCTGCTGGAAAGCGAAGAGAAGATCAGGGCGCTGCTTAACGCTACAACAGAGGCCGCATTACTTATGACCACCGACGGAATAATTAAAATAGCCAACGAAACAGCCGCCCAGAGACTGAAAACACCGCTTGTGGAACTTCCTGGCAGATCGATCTATGATCTCATGCTTGACGAGGTATCGGAAAGAAGGAAAAAATGGATCCAGGAGATCGTGAAGAATAAAAAGCCGGGCATCTTTGAAGATGAAAGGGAAGGGCATTTTATCGAACATTCGGTCTACCCTGTCCTCAATAACAAAAACAAAGTTACCATGATCGCCATTTTTGCAAGAGATATTACCAAACGAAGACATGCCGAAAAGAGATTAAAAGAAAGCGAAGAGCGCTTCCGTTCACTGGTTGAGGAATCCCCTTTCGCTATTCATATCACACGAAACAATATCATACTGTTTTCAAATGCTACTTCCATGAAGATGTTTGGCTATGGAAAAAGATCCGAGATCGTAGGAAGATCCTTACTGGATATTGTTGCCCCGCAGTGCCGGGATGACGTGTGGGACAAGACCATACGGCAGGAGAGCGGGGAAGAGGTCATCAACAGTTATGAGACAACGGGGTTAAGGAAAGACGGCTCGGAATTTCCGATGCAGGTCACCGTAAAGCTTTTAGATATGGCAGAAGGAATCGCGAATATCGCTTTCTTTGAGGACCTTACATTGCGGAAACTCATAGAGGAAGAGCTGATAAAGGTGAGGAACCTTGAGTCCATAGGCACGCTTGCCGGAGGGGTTGCCCATGACTTCAACAATCTCCTGATGGGCGTAACCGGATATATGGAGCTCGCCAGGATGCAAGCATCATCGGAAAGTAAGGTGTATTCATACCTTACTGAAGCAGAAAAGATAGCGGATCATGGGAAAGAGCTGACACAACAGCTTATAACGTTTTCACAGGGAGGAGAGCCGCTGAAGAAGGAGGTAAAGATAGCCCCCGTCTTGAAAAATGTCTCTCGTTTTACCCTGTCCGGTTCTAACGTGAAGTGTGAATACCTGCTCCCGGGCAACCTCCACACGATAGAAGCGGATGAGGCACAGTTGAGGCAGGTCATTCACAACATTGTTTTGAATGCAAAAGAGGCGATGCCCAAAGGTGGAACCATAACAATCCGTGCTGAAAACGCAACGGTAACAGGCGAAGATATTATCCCGGTATTCCCGGGAGATTACGTAAAGATAGCGATTGAAGATAAGGGGGCCGGAATTGCGCCTGAAAATATTCCAAAGGTTTTTGATCCATATTTTTCTACAAAAGATATGGGGATCCAGAAGGGAATGGGCCTTGGTCTTGCAATCGCATACTCCATTATAAAAAAACATAATGGACATATCGTCGTGGAATCGATACCGAATACAGGAACCTCTTTTATTGTCTATCTCCCGGTGTATGTAAAAAAACCTGAATCTTCAGAAAAAGCGGGATCCACTCCTGCGCAGAAAAAGCGGATCCTCTTTATGGATGACGAGGTATTCATCCGTACGATCGGCAATGAGATCCTTGCCCATCTCGGGTATGACGTAACGTTGACACAGGATGGCAACGAGACCGTTCTGGTCTATAAACAGGAAAAACATGCAGGCAGACCTTTCGACGCGGTTATCCTTGACCTTACAATGAAGGGAGGTATCGGGGGTAAAGAGGTGCTCCGTGAAATCCTGTCCATAGACCCTGATGTCAAGGCGGTCATCTCCAGCGGATACACGGACGACCCTGTCCTGTCAGACTATGTTTCTTTCGGATTCAAGGGTGCGATAACGAAACCTTACAATATTAATCGACTGAGGGAGGTTCTCAAAGAGGTAATGTCGAAGAAAAAATGAACCGTTGCATAAAGAGAAGATTGGGGAAAAGAAGGCATCAACGTAGTATAATGAACCAGGTCGTGGTTTTATTGAAGGAGGTTCTATGGGTATGATAGAGCATACCAGACTGATCAACCGGAGGGATTTTCTCAAACTTGGTGCAGTGACCGCCTCGGCGGCAGTGGGTATAACGGGTATGGGCA